>JBGPYE010000236.1:0-3290 GCA_041493095.1 Candidatus Dormibacteraceae bacterium | reverse complement strand
CTCTACTTTGCCACTATCCGCAAAGTCGCAAACTAGACGGCGTGCCCGACAAGCACGTGCAGACTCGGCTCAAGCGAGAGCTCGTCATCTGGCTCGTCACGGTCGGCCGCGACAGGCAGCCGCATGCGGTGCCGGTGTGGTTCTGGTGGGACGGCAAGTCCTTCCTCATCTACTCGGTCCCGGGGCAGAAGGTGCGCGACATCGAGGCCAACCCGAACGTGGCGCTGCACCTCAATAGCGACCCCGTGGGAGAGGACGTGGTGCGCATCGACGCCACGGCGAAGGTCGACCCGAAGCAGCCTCCCGCTTACAAGGTGCCGAATTACGTCCGTAAGTACCGAGAGCAGATTCAAGGCTTCGACTGGACGCCAAAGGTGTTCTCCGAGAAGTACCACCTCGCCATCCGCGTCCGGCCGACCCGTTTTCACTAGTCGAGTAGGGAGCACCTCATGACCCATCCATTGCGCTTCGGGCTGAAGCTTTCGGGCCAGGACACGACCATCGAGGCGCTGCGCGCCGTCTGGCGGATCGCAGACGAATCCGGTTTCGACCACGTGTGGGATTTCGACCACCTGGCATCGATCGGCGACGGGGGGCCCGACCGCCCGATCTACGAGGGCTGGACCCTGCAGGCAGCGATGGCCGAAGCGACCAAGCGCGTGCGGATCGGATGCCTCGTCACCGGCAACACGTATCGGAACCCGGCGCTGCTCGCCAAGTCGGCGGTCACAGTCGACCATCTATCGGGCGGCCGGCTCGAGTTTGGCATCGGCGCGGCGTGGGCGGAGATCGAGCACCAGATGTACGGCTTCGAGGGTCTCGATCATCGAGTCGGCCGGTTGAGCGAGTCGCTCCGCATCATCAAGTCGCTGTTCACCGAGGAGCGCACCAACTTCGAGGGCCGCTACTACCAGTTCAAGGAAGCGATCGCCAACCCAAAGCCGATTCAAAAGCCGTACCCGCCGTTCTGGATCGGCGCCTCCGGCGCGACCACGCTGCGACTGGTGGCACGCCACGCCGATGTATGGAACATCGCCGGTGGAGATCCCGCCCGGGTCAAGGAGCTGACGCTGATGCTCGTAGAAGCTTGCGGTGCGGTCGGCCGGGACCCAGTCGAGATCCGGCGCTCGATCCAGTTTGGCTGGGATGGCAAGGATCGGAGCGAGCTGCTCGAGCTATCCGCCGGTTACCTCGAGGTCGGTGTCACGGAGCAGGTCATCTACCTGCGCGGCGCCGAGCCGGAGCGGCTCGCCGAAAAGATCGCGGAGGCCCTCCCCGAGCTGCGAAAGCTCGGACGCGCGACAATGACTCCTGACTCAGCTCACAGATAAAGGAGGTAGCCATGGCAGACAGCGTCTACCGGGTGACCGAGCTGGTAGGGACCAGCACCCAGTCCTGGGAGGCCGCCGCCAAGGCCGCGGTCGAGACCGCGTCCAAGACGCTGCGCGACCTCCGCGTCGCCGAGGTGGTGAGGCAGGACCTGACAATCGAGAACGGCAAGGTCTCGAGCTACCGGGTCCGGCTGAACGTCTCCTTCAAGTACGAAGGCCCAGCCACCAAGACCAAAGCGCGCAAGCGCTAGCGATGCATGGGCGGCCGGGCTACGCCCGGCCGCAACTTTGTCCTCGTCAACTCCCAGCGTGGCTGCGCGTAACTGTCAAAAAACCCGATCCTCATATGTTTACGGCGCGGTGGCTGCCTGCACTTGGCACCCCGCCGCCTTCATCTCTTCGAGCGCCTGAACGCCGGTGGCTTCGTTCACCGACGCGCATAGGTTGACCAAAACGCGCACCTGGAAAGCGTTCTTGCGCGCGTCGAGCGCGGTGGAGCGCACGCAGTAGTCGGTTGCGATGCCGCAGACGTCGATGTGGTCGATGCGGGCTTCCTTGAGGACGTCGAGCAGATCGTGGCCGCGCGCATCGACTCCTTCGAACGCGGAGTAGGCGGCGTTGTGGCGGCCCTTGCTCACGATGGTCTGGATGAGCTTCTCGCGGACAAGGTTTGCGATGGGCGGCACGAACGCCGCGCCAGGCGTGCCGATGACGCAGTGCGGCGGCCAGGTGGTCAAGAAGTCCGGCGTGTTCGAGAAGTGGTCTTGGGGGTCTTCGTGGTAATCGCGGGAGGCGACCACGAACTGGTACTCGGTCTTGAAGTGGCGGATGTGGCGCGCGATCATCGCGCAGACCGGCATGCCGTTTGGCACCGGAAGGCTGCCGCCTTCGACAAAGTCGGCCTGTAGATCGACCGCCAGCAAAGCGTTCCTCATGACCGGTCGCTAGCCTCCTTAGACTGGCTTGATGGCATCCGTGATAGTAGCGGGCGCGCGCACTCCCTTCGGCAAGTTTGGGGGAGCCTTCAAGGACATGCCCGCCAAAAGTCTCGGGGCCCACGCGATCCGCGCCGCGCTCGACCGGGCCGGAGTGAAGGGCGCTGAGGTCGACTACGTGATCATGGGCCATGTCCTGCAGGCCGGCGCGGGACAGATCACCGCGCGCCAGGCGGCGATCGAGGCGGGCATCCCGCAAGAGGTTCCTGCGATCACCATCAACAAGGTCTGCCTATCCGGGATCAATGCAATCGCGCTCGCCGACCAGCTCATCCGTGCAGGCGAGGTCGAGGTCGTGGTGGCGGGCGGGATGGAGTCGATGTCCGAGGCTCCCTACCTGGTGCCGAAGGCGCGGTTCGGGGCGCGCCTGGGCAACACGGAGATGATCGACTCGATGGTTCACGACGGGCTGTGGTCGACCTTCACCGAGCAGCACATGGGCGAGGGCTCGGATGAGGTCAACCGCGAGCTCGAGATCAGCCGCGAGGAGCAGGACGCGTGGGCTGCACGGTCGCACCAACGTGCCGAGCGGGCGTGGGACAGCGGCGTGCTCGCGGAAGAGGTGGTACCTGTCGAGGTGCGTCAACACCGCGGAGATCCGATCAAGGTCGGTCGCGACGAGGGTGTGCGTCCCGGGACCACGGTTGAGGCGCTCGCCAAGCTCGCGCCCGCCTTCAAGAAGGACGGCACGATCACCGCCGGCAACGCATCCCAGATCTCAGATGGGGCCGCGGCCGTGGTCGTGATGTCAGCCGAGCGCGCACGCAAGGCCGGCATCGAGCCCCTCGCGGAGATCGTGGCTCACGGCATGAGCGCCGATCGCTATTCCTGGCTGCATACGGTGCCGGCCCTAGCTCTGAGCAACGCCTTGAAGAAGGCGGGGCTCGACGTGAGCGAACTCGACCTGGTGGAGATCAACGAGGCATTCGCCGCTGTCGCGCTCAACGCGAGCCGCATGCTCGAG
>JBGPYE010000090.1:0-6491 GCA_041493095.1 Candidatus Dormibacteraceae bacterium | reverse complement strand
CGCGCTGGTCGAGGTCGACAAGGGCAAGCTGGGAAAGACGCTGGACGGGCTGCTGAGCCCCGGCGAGGTCCGCGTGCTCAAGCGCCGCATGCGCCGCGTGCTCGACCCGACATGGCGGTTCCCAGAACCAACGTCGGCGTGGTCGGTTCCGTGGCCCCCCGTGTGATCCGGTAACCTCCGAGCTTCGGATGAGGTTGCTCCGGGTCCTCGCGACCCTACCCCTGTGGTTTCTTCTAGTTGCGCCGAGTCCGTCTCCGACGCCGAGTGATGCTCCATCTCCGACACCAACTTCGTCGCCGTCGCCCTCTCCGAGTCCTTCACCCTCACCCTCACCATCCCCATCCCCATCTCCGTCGCCATCGCCCATCCCGCCCACACCCACGCCGGTCAACGCTTTCATCTCCCTCGACGTCACCTCCGGCGATGTCAACACTGCCATCACCGTCAACGGTTCCGCCTTCCTTCCAAACCAATCGACGGGTCTCTATTGGGATACGCCGAACAAAGTGGCCGGAGCGTCCAACACCGATGCGAACGGAAACTTCACGACCAGGGTCAAACCATTCGCCACTGATGCCCCCGGCGTTCACCGCCTGTGCGCCAGCGTGCAGCCCAATCCCTGCGCCAGCTTTACCTTGCAGCCGGCAGCGGCTTCGCCGAGTCCTGAAACATCCCCCTCGCCGTCGCCGACACCATCGCCGACCGAGAGTCCTAGCCCGTCCGCCAGCCCGACGCCGGTCGCGGCGACAATCAGCGGCTTTGACGTCCTGACCAGGCCGCCGTTTGTGATCCTGCCGATCATCGCCGGGATCGGCATCGCGATCGCGCTCGGTTACTGGATTCTCAGCCTGCTGATGCGCCCCAAGCAGCAGGTGCTGAAATCGGTTGCGGTCGCGCACCTCGCGTCGCGGCCGGATTACTCCGCAGGTTTCGGCGCTGCACCTGCAGCTCCCGAGGCGCCGGCGCCCGCGCCGTCAGCGTGGGCCGACGTGACTCCACCTCCCCCCACCACTCCTCCTCCAGCAGCGGAGCCCGACCTGCCGGCCGCGCCCGACGAGCCGCCCGACCTGCCCGAGCCAGGAGATTATTAGCCGGCCGGGCAAGTTCGCTTATAGACTTGCGCGCTGATGGCGCTGCTCGAAATACGCGAGCTCAGCGTCCGCTTCGGGGGGGTCGTCGCGCTGGATCGCGTTTCCTTCACCGTCGACGCGGGCGAGGTCGTGGCTCTGATCGGCCCCAACGGGGCCGGCAAGACAACGCTTTTCAACGTCATCACGCGCGTGTACAGGCCCAGCGGCGGCAGCGTCATGGTCGGCGGGCTGCCCGTCTCGCGCATGCCGGCACACGACGTCGTCCGGCACGGACTCGCGAGGACCTTTCAGAACGTAGCCCTCTTCAAATCGATGACCGTCTTGGAAAACGTTATGGTCGGCGATCACATCAAGACGAAAAGCGGATGGCTGGAATCCAGCGTTCCCATGCCGTCGGCCGTGAAAGCGGAGTCGGCGTCCAGGCGCAGGGCGCTGGACATGATCGACTTCGTCGGCTTGAGCGGCGTGGCGGAGCGCCCGGTGGCCGTCCTGCCCTTCGGCACCCAGAAACGCGTCGAGCTTGCGAGGGCGCTCGTCTCCAGGCCGCGCCTACTTCTGCTCGACGAGCCGGCCGGAGGCATCAGCCACGAGGAGGTCGACGCGACCACCGGCCTGCTGCGACGCATACGCAACGAGCTGGACGTGACCATGCTGTTAGTCGAGCACCACATGGCGTTCGTGATGGGCATCTCTGACCGGGTCGTGGTGCTTGACTTCGGTAGGAAGATCGCCGAGGGCAGCCCCACCGATGTGCAGCGCAACCCTGCTGTGATCGACGCCTATCTCGGCGCCGCCTGATGGCTGCCCTCCTCGAGATGGAGGACGTCCGAGCGGGCTATGGCCCGACCTCAGTCCTCCACGGCATCTCCCTCTCGGTACCGGAGGGCGAGATCGTCTCTCTGCTCGGCGCCAACGGCGCAGGCAAGACCACGACGCTGCGGGCCATCACATCGGGAGTGCACTGGTCGGGCCACATCCGATTTGGCGGAAAGTCCCTGAGCAAGATGCGTACCGAGGACGTGGTCCGAGCCGGCATCGCGCACGTGCCTGAAGGCAGGGGCATCCTCACGGAGCTGACCGTCGAGGAGAACCTGAAGCTCGGTTCTCACCTACGCCGCGATGGCGCTGCCGTGCGTAAGGACTACGAGCGCGTTTTCGAATACTTCCCCGTGCTGCGCGAGCGACGCCACCTCTCGGCCAGCACACTCTCCGGGGGCGAGCAGCAGATGCTCGCCGTTGCGCGTGCGCTGCTGATGCGGCCCAGGCTGATGCTTCTCGATGAGCCGTCCCTGGGCCTTGCGCCGATGATCGTGAGAGCGATCTTCGAGATCATCAAAACCATCAACCAGACGGACCGGGTTGCGATCCTGCTGGTCGAACAGAACGCGCGGCTCGCGTTGGAGATCTCGAGCCAGGCGTACGTGCTCGAGGTCGGCCGCGTAGCAATCAAGGGCGCCAGCGCCGAGCTTAAAGGTAATGAGTCGGTGCGTCGTTCATACCTGGGCTACTGATGCAAGGACTCACGCAGCAGGTCATCAGCGGTATCGCCACGGGCGGCATCTTCGCCAGCCTCGCACTGGCGCTCGTCCTCATCTACAACGCGATGGGCCTGGTCAACTTCGCCCAGGGCGAGATGGCCATGCTCGCGACCTTCGTCGCCTTCACATTGATCGATCACGGAATGAGCTACTGGATCGCTTTCCCGCTCACTCTGGTGATCGCGTTCGCCGGCGGCATCCTCATCCAGCGCATCGTGATCCGGCCGGTCGAGCGCGCTCCCGTCCTGACGATGGTCATCGTTACGCTCGGCCTCGCCACCCTCGTCAACGGGCTCGCGGGTTTCATCTTCGGGTACGTGCCGCGCTCATTCCCAAGCCCTTTCTCGGTGCAGACGGTCGACATCCTCGGGGCGTTCGTGAGCTACCGCGACCTCGGCGTCATCGGGGTTTCCGCGGTGGTCCTGCTGGCGATCTACCTGCTGCTCCAGCGCACGACCGTCGGGCTCACGTTGCGAGCCGCTGCGCACCATCCGGAGGCCAGCCGCCTGCTCGGCGTTCGCGTGAGCTGGATGCTCGCGCTCGGTTGGGGTCTTGCTTCCGCCGTCGGCGCTGTCTCCGGCATCATGGCCGCCCCGATCCTTCTGCTCGAGCCGAACATGATGCAGACAATCATCATCTATGCGTTCGCGGCCGCGGTACTCGGAGGGATCGAGAGCCCGCTGGGCGCGGTGGTCGGCGGCGTCATCGTCGGCGTGACCGTGAACCTCGCGGGCACTTACCTGCCATTCGTCGGAGGTGACCTACAGCTCGCGGTCGCCCTCGCGATCATCGTCGGGGTCCTGGTCCTGAAGCCCAACGGCCTCTTCGGCCGGCCCTCCGTTCGCAGAGTCTGATGCTCCAACGGATCCGCAACGCCCCGCCCCGTTACTGGCTGGTCGCCGTGGTCATCCTTTTCTTCGTCGGCTGGCCGACCGTGATCAGCAGCTTCCAGACCAGCGAATGGTCGCAGGCGATCATCCTCGCGATCGCGATCATGGGCCTCAACATCCTGGTCGGCTACAGCGGCCAGCTCTCACTGGGACATGGGGCGTTCATGGCGCTCGGGGCCTATACGTCGGCCATCCTCGCCCATCGCTACAAGATGGACTACATCGTGACGATTCCCATCGCCGGGCTGCTCACCGGGATCGTCGGGTTTCTGTTCGGCGTGCCGGCCCTTCGCCTGTCGCCTCTGTATCTCGCCCTCGCGACCTTCGCGCTGGCTGTCGTCACGCCGAGCCTGATCAAGCGACCGGACGAGCTGACAGGTGGAGTGCAGGGAATCAGCCTGGCCCCGCCCGATCCGCCGCAGTTCGCCAGCGACACGTTCAGCGCTGTGACGGGCGCGCCGATGACCTCGGACCAGTGGATCTACTACGTGACCCTGGCCTTTGCCCTCGTCCTTTTCTGGCTCGCATGGAACCTCGTCCGGCACCGCGCCGGCCGGGCCATGCGCGCCATCCGCGACGGCGAGGTGGCCGCCTCGGCATCGGGGATCAACATCGCCGGCTACAAGACGCTTGCGTTTGGCATCTCCGCCCTCTATGCGGGCATCGCCGGCTCGCTCTTCGGCCTGGCCACCAGCTTCGTCAGCCCGGACACCTTTCCGGTGTCGCTGTCGATCCAGATCCTCGTGGGCGCGGTCATTGGCGGCCTGGCCTCGATCCCCGGCCCGCTCGTGGGCGGGATCTTTGCCTACTTCCTCCCCATCGAGTCAAACCAATGGGTGCCCACCCAGACCTGGATACCAAGCCAGATCGCCGCGACTGTGGTGAAGGCAGGCCCTGCCGTCTCCTACGGGGTGGTTTTGATCCTGATCATGATCTTCGCGCCGAACGGAATCGTGGGCCTGGTCACCACCGGCTATACCCGTCTCCGCCGCCGGCTGCGAGGCGCCGCCGAACGAGAGGCTGGACAAATGCCCCCCGACCCCCAAACTATCTCCTGAGTCGTAATCGAAAGACTGTTTAAATACGCTTCCATAAAAGCGGGAGGAATCTCTATGACACAGATCGGGCGTCGGTTCGCTGGCATCGCAGCCATTCTCTTCACCCTTGCCGCATGCGGAGGCTCGACGGGCACCGTTGCCCAGACCGACGTCGGCGTCACGAGCAACTCGATCCTGCTGGGCAACACCATCGCCCTGTCCGGGGCGGCGGCTGCCTATGGGACCATCGCCAACGCCTCGAACGCCTACTTCACCTACATCAACAACACCCAGGGCGGCGTCAACGGGCGAAAGATCACGTACAAGATCCTTGACGACGTCTACAACCCGGCCAACACCGTGCCGCTGACCAAGCAGCTCGTGGAGCAAGACCAGGTCTTCGCGATGTTCGGCGGCCTCGGCACGCAGGCTCAAACCTCAGTGCGTGACTACCTGAACACCAAGAAGGTGCCGCAGCTGTTCGTGGCCACCGGAGCCACCACCTTCATGTCCGACTTCGCCTCGCACCCGTACACCATTGGCTGGCAGCCGCCCTACCAGGGCGAGTCTCGGATCTACGCCAAGGATGTGCTCGCCAACCACGCCAGCGCCAAGATTGGCGTGCTCTACCAGAACGACGACTACGGCCAGGACTATCTGAAGGGACTGACCGACGGGCTCGGAGCCAACGCGTCGATGATCGTCGACAAGCAGAGCTACGACGTCACCGCGGCCAGCGTCGCATCGCAACTTTCCACCCTCAAGGGCAAGGGCGCTGACACCCTGTTCCTCTTCGCGACCCCCTCCTTCACGATCAAGGCGCTGGTCACCGTCACCGCCCTCCACTGGGAGCCGACGATCTACCTGAACTCCGTTTCGAACCCGCAGGTTTACATGGGCATCGCAGCCAAGGCTGGCGCGGCCCTCAAGAACGTGACCAGCGTCGGCTACCTCAAAGACCCGACGGACCCTCAGTGGGCGAGTGACGCGGGGATGAAGCTGTACAAGGAGGTCATCGCCAACTGCACGACATGTAAGGTCGAAGATGGGTTCAACATCTACGGCGTCGCGGTGGCCTGGACGATGGTCGACGTCCTCAAGAAGGCGGGAACCAACATGACCCGCAAGAACGTGATGGACATCGCGGGCAACCAGCTCAATGAGACTAACAACCCGTTTCTCCTTCCCGGCGTGGTCGTCAAGACGACCTCGAGCGACCACTTCCCGATCACCCAGGAACAGGTGATCACGTGGGCCGGCACGGGATGGACCTTGAAGGGCAGCCTCATCGACGAGCGCGGAACGATCAAGTAGCAAACCCTCGGCGGGGCCGGTGAACAACCGGCCCCGCTACCCTTCAGTAGCAACAGTGCTCAGTCGACTTAAGCCCTACTGGCTGCAGGCGTACCTGCTGACGTACACACCGCTCCTGCTTCTTGCCGACAGCAAGATCACGGCGCTCTGGCAGCAGTGGCTGCTCGGCCTTCTCACGTTCGCCGCGCTGTACCTGGCGGCGCTCAAGGCGCCGAAGGAGCAGCGCCTCCAGATCTGGACCTGCGTCATCGTCGCCACCGGGTTCGAGGTCTTCGGCTCGCTGATCTGGGGCCTGTACATCTACCGCCTGCACAACGTGCCGCTCTTCGTACCGCCCGGACACGGAGCCGTGTACCTGTTCGGCCTTCTCGCGGCGAGCACTCCCTTGGTGATCCGGTACGGAAAGCGTGTCGCGCACGTGGTCCTGGCGGGAGCGACCTTGTGGGCTGTGGCCGGGCTCACGATCCTGCCCGTGGTTACCGGGCGCGTCGACCTCCAGGGGGCGATGTGCTTGCCGATCTTCGCCTACTTCGTCCTGCGCTCACCGCGGTGGGCGCTCTTCTCGGCCATCTTCATCGCCACCGGCGAGCTCGAGATCGTCGGCACCACCCTGGGCAACTG
>JBGPYE010000184.1:0-4440 GCA_041493095.1 Candidatus Dormibacteraceae bacterium | reverse complement strand
GGCTCACCTGGCTAAGCCAGCTCGGACCATCCCCATCCGGCGCTGCGGCGCCGACTTCCCCCGCGAGCGGGGAAGTACAAAAGTTAAGTCCCGCGACCCTTCCGGATAGCGGGACTTATTAGAACGCTCGGCAACGACCTACTCTCCCATCGGGTTACCCCGACAGTACCATCGGCGCTGGAGGGCTTAACTTCCGTGTTCGGAATGGGAACGGGTGTTTCCCCTCCGCAATAATCACCGAACCGATCGATTATAGCCAAGCCTCGTAGGAGGCTGCTTTCTAGCGAGTTCGGCGGCGCCGAGCGCGGAGGCTTTTGATCTTGCGAGCCTCGGCCGGCGGAACGTAGTGCGAACGGCGTCGCATCTCGCGCACGAGCCCCTGCTCCTGCACCTTGCGGCGGAATTCCCGAAGCGCCTGCTCGAACTCCTCGGGGTCCTTGACGACTATTCGCACAACCCGACAAGGATACCGATTGAGGGTCGGCGCTGTTCTGTAAAGGACTACTCGAGGACGTCGGGGCGAACCGCCCGGACGACCGCTATGGCGGCGAACGCCACAGCGAAGGCGCCGATCACGGCCAGGGCATGGCTTGCGTCGACCGGCACGAGCGGGGTCGCGAACGCCCCCCGGGCGTGGTGGCCCGGCTCGATGAGGTTCAGGACGATGTTGAGATTTGGGCCGAGCTGGTACTGGCTGATGTTCAGCCAGGGGTGGTCTTGTTTCGTGATGCGTGACGCGAGCGACTCCAGGATGACGGAGAAGTTGTCGACCGGGAAGAACGCGAGCGAGGCGGCCATCGCGAACGCCAACGACCGTCCGATTCCGGCCGCCGCGGCAGCCATGAGGATGACGATCCCGATGCTCATGCCTTGAACCACCGCCCACATCCCAAGGTCTTGCCAGAACTCCATTGGCAGGTGCTGGAGGGACGCGAGGCTGCCGGTCCAGGCGTTGACGAGCAGCGCGAGCACGCCTCCGGCGACCACGAGGTATCCGGCCAGGAGGAGGATGCCGATGATCGCGAGGGTGAGCATCTTGGCGAGCAGCAAGCGCAGCCGCCCCGTGCCCCTCGCGTAGATGATCCGGATCGTCCCCGACGAGTACTCCATGGCGAACAGGCGCGAACCGACGATCAGGAGAAAGATGCCCGAGCCGATCTGAAAGATGGTCCCGAAGACGTCCCTCGCGCCATATGCCCAGGCAGTGGGATCGGTCTTCAGCTGGTCCTGGATGTTCGAGGCGCTCGTGATCGCAAGCGTGACGATCGCCAGCAGCACAACGGAGCCGGCGAGCATCAGCCAGAAGCTCAGCTGCCGTGAAATCTTGAGCGCCTCTCCTCTGACAGTCCCGAAAAAGCGCGGGCGCAGGGCGGTGGTGCTCACGAGGAGCCCCCAGTGAGGCTAAGGAAGATGTCCTCGAGGTCCGTCTGCCGCTCGCTGACAGAGTCCGGGGTGTGGCCGCTCTCGACCAGGAACTTGATGAGGTTGCGGCCGCGACCATCCGGTGCGCGCGTGATCACCAGGCCGTCCTCGGCGCGCGCCTGCTGGGCCCACGGCTGTAGACGAAGGGTGGCCAGCAGCTCGGCTGGAGCGTCCACCTTCACCGCGAACTCTCCCGTCGACTTCAGGAGATCGTGCACCGGGGCGACGCGTACGAGCTTGCCGTGGTTGATGATCGCCACGCGCGTGCAGATCTGCTGCACCTCGCTCAGGACGTGGCTGGAGATGAACACCGTCTTGCCTTGGGCCGCGAGGTCGCGCAGGAGATCGCGCATCTCGACGATGCCGGCGGGGTCCAGGCCGTTGGCCGGCTCATCGAGGATCAGGACGTCAGGGTTGTTGAGCAGGGCCAGAGCCAGGCCGAGGCGCTGCTTCATGCCCATGGAGTAGGTCCGCACGCGATCGCGATCGCGACCCTTTAGCGCCACGATCTCCAGCACCTCGTCGATGCGCTTCTCCGACGCCCCGCCAAGCAGATTGCCGACCGCGCGCAGGTTGTCGCGACCCGAGAGGTAGCCGTAGAGCGCGGGCGACTCGACGAGAGCGCCAACCCGAGGCAGGACCTGTGAGCGATGCGAGCGAACCTCCAGGCCGAGGATCTCGACCGTCCCTCCCGTGGGCGCGATCAGGCCGAGGGCCATTCGGATCGTCGTCGTCTTGCCCGCCCCGTTGGGACCGAGGAAGCCGAAGAGCTCGGCTCGATCGACCTCAAGGTCGAGATGGTCGACCGCGAGTCGCTTCCCATAGGACTTGGAAAGGCCGATGGTGCGAATCGCCGCCGCGGTGCTGGCCACTTCTTAGTTCAGCACCGCGGCGGCGCGTTTTGTGACAGCTATCTAGGGATTGACTGCGCCGAGGGTCAGGGTCGCGGTGTGCGTGCCAGCCTGGTTCACCCACGTGACGGACACACGCTCACCCGGCTTGTGCGCCTGGATCGCTGTGCCCAGACTGTCTGTGCCAGTCACAGTGGCGCCGGCCACCGCGGTGATGACCGAGTTTCGGGTGATGCCGGCGGACGCCGCAGGTGAGCCGGACACGACCCCGCGGACGACCGCGCCCGAGGAAACGTTGAGGCCGAGCTGCGACGCGATGCTGGCGTCGACGGTCTCGACCGTGACGCCGATGTAGCCGACCTGGCCGTACACGATGCCTGCGCTCGCCTGCCCGGAGCGGATCTGGTTGCCGACGCTGAGAAGCGTGTCCGAGGCGATCGCGTAGTTGACGGTGGAGGCGCTCGAGCGGAAGCCCTGCACGTTGCCGGCCGTGATCATTCCGATGACCTGGCCGGACGCGTTGACGAGTGGACCGCCGGAGTCGCCGGGGTAGATCGTGGCGTCACTCTGGATCATCCCGGTCAGCTGCTCGGAGTTGCCGCCGCCCTCGCTCGCAGTGATTGTCTGGTTGAGCGCCGTGACGGTGCCTTGCGAGACGTCGGGCGTCCCGCCCTGGCCGAGCGCGTTGCCGAGTGCGACGACCGCGTCGCCGACGTTCACCGAAGAAGAGCTGGCAAAGCTGACGGTCGGCAGCCCGGACACGCCATCCACTTTGATCACGGCGATGTCTGCGCTCGGAGCCGCTCCGATCACGTGCGCGGTGTAGGGCTGAGAGCGGCCGGCAATCGTCACCTGGATGCTGGTCGAGCCTTTCACCACATGGTTGTTGGTGAGGATCTCGCCGCTCGAGCTGATGATCATCCCGGTGCCGGCGGCCTGACCCGTTCCGACGACGGTGTTGATGTCGACGATCGCGGGATCGACCTTGGCGGCGATGGCCTGGGCGTTGAGGCTACCGCCGGTGCTCGGGTTGGCAGGCTGGAGCGGCGACTCAGACTGAGTCGATGGTTGGGTGACCTGAGCCGTGGGGGTGTGGGAGTTGATGGTGCGGCCGAGGCTCCAGCCCAGCCCGGCGCCGGCCGCTGCAGCAATGACCGCCAGCACGACGACGCCGGCAGCGAGCCGGTGCCAGAAGCTGTTGTCAACAGGAGGAGCCGGTGGTGCAGGGGGCGGAGCCGGCGCCCATGACGGCACCGGCGAACCCACCGATTCGGAGCTTGCCGGTGGCAGGAGCGACTGGTCCGCCGGAGTCTCGGCGGGATCGCTTGACGTTCTTTGCACTTCCGACATCAGTCTCTACCTCCGGTAACGCCTGGGATGGGTCTTTGTGTTCCCCCAAGATGCGGTTGGACACTGGGAGGAAGTTGGAGAGTTCCTTAGGGTTTGCTCAGAACCGAGCCTTAACCATTGGGTGGCACAATGGACTCACCCCCACTGCGCGGATGTGGGCAAGGTTCGGGGTAATCGATACATGGAGGTTGCGGTATGGCAGAAGCCAAAACGTCTGTAGCGCACAAACCGGTATGGGTCGATCTTTCGACCAGCGATGCCGAAGCGGCAGGCAACTACTACGCGAATCTCTTCGGCTGGAAGGTCGAGGTCAACCCGGACCCGCAGTACGGCGGGTACGCGCTGGCCAAGGTTGCCGGCAAGGATGTCGCGGGCATCGGCCCGAAGCAGTCACCAGAGGGTCCGTCGGCGTGGATGGTTTACATCGGCACGGCAGACGCAGCTGACACGACTAAGAAGGCGGAGGCGGCCGGAGGCAAGGTCGTCGTGCCGCTCATGAATGTTGGAGACCAGGGCGCCATGTCCATGGTCGCTGATCCCAGCGGAGCGATCTTCGGGATCTGGCAGTCGCAGAACATGACGGGCGCAGAGACGACCGGCGCGCCGAACACATACGGATGGGCCGAGCTGAACTCACGCGGTGTCGAGAAGGCCATTCTCTTCTACAAGAAGCTGTTCGGCTGGGGCGAGAAGAAGAGCGATATGGGCCAAGGCCAGGGGGAGTACACGGAATTTCTGGCAGGCGGCGAGAGCATCGCCGGCGGGATGGAGATGAACTCCATGGTCCCGGCCGAGGTGCCGAGCTACTGGATGGTGT
>JBGPYE010000086.1:0-6667 GCA_041493095.1 Candidatus Dormibacteraceae bacterium | reverse complement strand
GAGGAGGTCGGGTTCAAGGACATCCATCACATCGGCGCGATGGTCCGCGTGCAGCATCTGCTCAAGCTGCCCGACGGCACTGTGCAGCTCGCGGTGCTCGGCCTGCGGCGCATCAAGCTGACCGAGGCGCTGTCGGAGGACCCCTACCTCGAGTGCGCGGTGGAGATGATGCCGGAGTCGTCGGAAGGCATCCTCACCATCGAGCGCGAGGCGCTGATGCGACGCGCGATCTCTTCCTTCCAGCAGCTCGTCACGCTGGCGCCGCACCTACCCGCGGAGCTGGCGAGCGCGGCGGGCGCGATCGACGATCCGCTGTACCTCGCGTACTACATCGCGAACCACATCCGGCTCACCACCGAGCAGCGGCAGGAGATCCTCGAGATGGACTCCGCGAAAGAGAAGCTCGAGCGGCTGCTCGGACACATGGCGCATGAGCTCGAAGTGTTGGAGCTCGGGCGGAAGATCCAGTCGCAGGCCGAAGAGCAGATGGGCAAGGCCCAGCGCGAGTACTTCCTGCGCGAGCAGCTGAAGGCGATCCAGCGGGAGCTGGGCGAGATGGACAGCGAGCACGGTGAGCTTGTCGAACTGCGCGAGCGGATCGAGAAGGCAGGACTGCCGGCCGAGGCCAAGCGCGAGGCGGACCGGGAGATCGCGCGGCTGGAGCGGATTCCTTCGGCGTCACCCGAGTCGTCGGTGATCCGGACATATTTGGAGCTGATCGTGTCGCTGCCGTGGAACACTTCAACGGGCGGCGAGGTCGACGTGGCTGCGGCGCGTGGGATTCTGGACGCTGACCACTACGACCTCGACAAGGTGAAGCAGCGGATCGTCGAGCACCTGGCCGTGCGGCGGCTGAAGCAGCAGCGCGGGTCGACGGACCGCGGGCGCGAGCCGATCCTGTGCTTCGTCGGGCCGCCGGGAGTCGGGAAGACCTCTTTGGGCCAGTCGATCGCACGCGCGATGGGGCGCAAGTTCGCGCGGGCGTCGCTTGGGGGCGTGCATGACGAAGCGGAGATCCGCGGTCACCGGCGCACGTACATCGGGGCAATGCCCGGTCGGGTGTTGCAGGCGATCCGGCGCGCGGAGTCGGACGACCCCGTGTTCATGCTCGACGAGGTGGACAAGATCGGCGCCGACTGGCGCGGAGATCCGTCGTCCGCTTTGCTGGAGGTGCTCGACCCGGAGCAGAACAAGGACTTTCGCGACAACTACCTGGACGTGCCCTTTGATTTGTCGAAAGTGATGTTCATCACCACGGCGAACACGCTGGACACGATCCCGCCGGCGCTGCGCGACCGAATGGAGGTGCTGAACCTATCGGGCTACACCGAAGAAGAGAAGGTGAAGATCGCGGAGATGTTCTTGATACCGAAGCAGCTCATCGCGCACGGGCTGCGTTTGGGTGAGATTTCTATTTCGACGGATGCCATCCGCCTGATCATCAGCCAGTACACGCGCGAGGCGGGCGTGCGCAACCTCGAGCGCGAGATCGCGTCGATCATGCGGCGCGACGTGGCGGACATGGCGGTGGGCAAGCGCGCTAAGCGCGCGGTGGACGATGTGAAGCGCGTCCGCACCGCTTTGGGGAAGCGGCGCTTCTACGACGATGTTGCGGAGCGGATTGATCGGCCGGGTGTGGCTACGGGGTTGGTGTGGACGCCGACCGGCGGCGAGATCATCTTCGTCGAGGCCGCGCTGACGCCCGGCAAGGGTGAGCTGAAGCTGACCGGCCAGCTCGGCGAGGTGATGAAGGAGTCGGCGTCGGCGGCGCTGTCTTATTTGAAGTCGCGCGCGGCGTCGCTGGAGATCGACCCCACGTTGTTCGACAAGAACGACATCCACATCCACGTGCCGGCGGGCGCGCAGCCGAAGGAAGGGCCGTCGGCCGGCGTGACGGTGCTGACGGCGATGGCTTCGCTGCTCACGGGCCGGCCGGTGCGCGAGGACGTGGCGATGACGGGCGAGATCACGCTGCGAGGGCGGGTGCTGCCGATCGGTGGAATCAAGGAGAAGGTGCTGGGCGCGCACCGCGCTGGATTGCGGCGGGTGCTGCTGCCTCGTCGAAATGAGGCGGACCTGGACGACATTCCTGCGGATTTACGCAAGGAGATGCAGCTGGTGATGGTCGAGTCGATCGACGAGGTGCTGCGCGAAGCGCTGACGCCGCGCAAGCCCGCGGTCACGTCGAACGGGGCTAATGGTGCTGAGCGCGCAAAAGGATCCGTTCGTGTGCGGCCAGCTCCACCGAGTCGTCAAGCGGCGAAAGCTCGTCGACGCCGCGCCGGATGAGGGCGTTCCGGATCAGGTAGTCTGCGAGGTGCGGGTTTTTCGGCAGCAGCGACCCGTGTAGGTAGGTGCCGAGCACGGTCCCCTGCAGGCAGCCCTCCATTCCATCGGAGCCGTTGTTGCCGTAGCCGAGCCTGGCTTTGCCTAGCGGCCTGGCCTTGGGCCCGAGATACGTGCGACCGCTGTGGTTTTCGAAACCGACGAGCGTCTTGGGGGTGAGGGTTTCGATGTCGGTGTCGACGACGACGTCTCCGATAAACCGCTTCTTGCCGGCCTCTGTGCGTACGTCGATCATGCCGATGCCGGGAAATTTTTCGCCCTCGGCCGTCTGGTAGTAGTGCCCGAGCAGCTGGTAGCCGCCGCACACCGCGAGCACCATCGCGCCATCGCTCACCGCTTGTTCGAGCGGAGGCTGCTTGAACTCGAGCAGGTCTTCGTAGACGAGCGCTTGCTCGCGGTCCTGGCCGCCGCCGAAAAAGAAGACGTCGACCTCGTCCATCTGGTTGGTGGTGCCGCGCCCGAGCTCGACGAGTTTGGTTTCGAAGCCGCGCCATTCGGCGCGCTTGAGCAGCGTGAGGATATTGCCGCGGTCGCCGTAGATGTTCATGAGGTCGGGGTAGAGCCAGCCGACGGTGAAGGTCTTCGTCACGGCTCTAAGTTTCCCAGTAGGGCTTGGCCCAGCCGCGCCTGACCAGCTCCGCGCGGAGGTCGAGCATCGCCGTGTACGTGCAGAGCAGGTGGGCCGTATCGCCTTCGTTGGTGGCCTTGATCAGGCTGTCGAGTGCGCTGCCGGGATCGGTCTCCGGTGCTTCGGCCGGCACGTCTGCGTATTTGAGGCGGACGGCCATGTCGTAGGCGCGGTTGCCGGCGGGCACGACCACTTTGGCTTTGGTTTTGAGGTGCTCGAAATCGACGTCCCAGATCCAGCTCACGTCCGTACCGTCTGCCTTGCGGTCGTTGAGGCCGATCAGAAAGCACGTGCCTTTGGCGAGCTCAACCGCGGTGCGGAGGGTTTCGTTGAATCCGGCTGGGTTCTTCGAGAGGACGAGGTTGAGGTGCCGGCCGCGAAACTCCATGCGTTCCTGGCGGCCGAAGGCGGCACGAAAGTTTTTGAGGCGCTCGGCGATGTAGGTTGGCTCGAGGCCGAGTGTCCGGGCGGCCGCGAACGCGGCAAGCACGTTGTACGTGTTGTAGAGGCCGCCGAGTGGGATGTCGAAGTGTGTTTTGTCGATGTCGGCTGCGAAGCCATCGAAGCCGTCGAGCTCGATGTTGGTGGCGGTGATGCTCGGCGTTGGCCGCTTGAAGTCGTGATTCGGACACTCGTAGACGCCGTCGTGACCGACGTAGACGGCTTCGAAGTGAAGGCTGGCGCCGCATCTGGGACAAGTTCTTGCGTCTGCGGCGTGAGGCAGCTCTTTGGCGGCGACTCTTGTGTCGTCGAGCCCGTACCACAGGGGCGCTTTGGGCAGCCCCAGGCCGATCTCGGCGACACGAGGGTCGTCGGCATTGAGGATGGCGGTGCTTTCGTTGGGCAGGGCGCTCAGCGCGGACTCGATCTTCTTGGCGATCGACTCGAGCTCGCCGTACCGGTCGAGTTGGTCGCGGAAGAGGTTGAGCACGAGGGTCGCTTTGGGTTTGATCTCGTCGACCGCCATCGGGAGGCTCGCTTCGTCGATCTCGAAAACGCCCCAATCGGCTCTCAAGCGCCCGTCCGGGCCGGCCTTGTTCAGCGCCGCCGCTGTGGCGCCGAAGATGAGGTTGGCGCCGGCGCGGTTGGAGACGACTTTGTGGCCGGCGCCTTCGAGGAGCCAGGTGACCATGCGCGCGGTCGTGGTCTTGCCGTTGGTGCCGGTAATGACGATCGAGCCGTGCGTCAGGTCCTGCGAAAGCTTGGTGAGGATGCGGGGGTCGATGGCTCTGGCGACATCGCCTGGGAGCGTTGTGCCGCCACCCCTGCGGCTGATGCGGCTCAGCGCTCCGGTGGCTTTGCCGGCCCAGACGGCGGCGGTCTTGCGGATCATGTCCAGGGCCCGATTGACTGGGCGACCGCCGTCCAACAATTGAGGTGCTTTGTGGCTCGGCGGGCCTCGTTTTCGTCGGCTGCGCGACGGAAAAAGGCCGAGCCGCTTCCGGTCATCTGCCATTGGTTGGATTCGGTGTTAAGGGCGTTGGCAAAGTCTTTTAGGCGCGGTTCAATGCTTATGGCGGCCTTGGTGAGGTGGTTGGGCATCTCGCCGGGCATCTGGTCCCACGCAACGTAAACGTCCTGCGTTAAGAGTTCGATACCGGGCCAGGCGATGGCGAACCATTGAGGCTGCGTTGGGATGGGCGTCAGGTCGTCTCCGCGGTGCTCTGCGATGGCTGCGCCGCCGGTGAGAAAAAATGTGACGTCGGCGCCGAGATTTCTTGCGATGGAGGTGAGGTCGGTCGTGATGTGATGGAGAGCCGCAAGGCCTTTCAGCGTGGTCGCTGCGTCGGAGCTGGCGCCGCCCATGCCGGAGCCGGGCGGGATGCGCTTGTGGAGGTGAATGGCGGTGGGCAGCTTCTGCTTCGCTGCCTGCTCCAGCGCTGCGAGGGCTTTGAGGACCGAATTGGTTCGCGTGTTCGGGACCGCGATGCCGTCGATGTCGAGCGTGGTCTGGTCGGCGGGCGTCAGCGTGATGAGGTCATGCAGGTCGATCGCCTGCAGCGTCGTGCGGATGTCGTGGAATCCGTCGTCGCGCCGGCGCAGGACGGCGAGGTCCAGGTTGAGCTTGGCGCGCGCAGGCAGCGCGATGGTCAACGTCCGTCGACGGGTTTCAGCTTTGTGCGGTACGCGACGGCACGGTCCTGGTAGTGCTTCGCCGCGGTGCTCACCCAGCTGCTCGATGAGCCCGCCAGCGGTTTCCTGACCGTCGCGGGCACGCCGGCGGCGAGGTGGCCGGGCGGGATTTCCATTCCTTCTTGCAGGACGGCGCCCGCCGCGAGCATTGATCCCGCTCCAAGGCGGCTGCGCTGAAGCATGGTCGCACCCATCCCGACGAGGGCGCCCTCCTCGACGACGCAGCCTTCGAGCAGGGCGGAGTGGCCGATGGTGACATTTGCTTCGATGAGTGTCGGGAGGTTTGTGGCGCAGTGGATGACCACGTTGTCCTGGACGTTCGAGCCTTCGCCGACTTTGATCTGGGCTTCGTCGGCGCGCAGCACGGCGCCAAACCACACGCTGGCGCCAGCGCCGACCTCGACGTCTCCGATGAGAACGGCGGTCGGTGCGATGTAGGCGTCAGGGTGTACGTTCGGGCGCTTCCCGCCGAGCTCAAATTCCACTGGCCCCTATAATCCTAAGTTCGTGCGTAAGTCCAACCTGGTGATGACCCGTGGCTAAGCGAACGGCGTCCGCGAAGAAGCAGGCGCGAGCCGGCGTGAAGCGTGCGCTCCGCAATCGCGCCGTGCGCTCCGAGGTCAAGACCAAGGTCGTAAAGGCGCGGCGGTCGCTGACCGGCGCGCCAGTCGCCGAATCCGATCGATTCGCGCTGGCGCTGGACGCGGTGCGGGCACTCGACCGCGCGGCGGCCAAAGGCGTCCTTCACCGGAACAATGCCGCCCGGCGAAAGGCCCGCCTTACGCGGCAGATGGCGAAGGTGGCGGTGACGCCGCCGGCAGCAGTCGGCAAGGGCAAGAGGCCCGCAGCGGCGGCTTCAACTCCGGCCAAAGCGGCTGCTTCCGCAAAGCCCGCTTCTACAAAGAAGTAAGGGTTTTACAGGCGCGTCAGCAGGACGTCCAGGCCGAGCTCGGCGTCGATCTGGCCTGACTTGACCTCCCACTCGTAATCGCGGATCGCCCGCAGCGCCGCCTCGAGGCGGTCGGGGTCGGCGTTCTGGGCGACGTCGTAGGCCTTCTGGATCACGAACCGGTGCTCGGCCATGTCGTCCTGGACTTGCTGCAGAGACTCGCCTCGCTCCTGGCGCGCGCGGACCTCGAGCACGAGCGCGACATGGCGAGCCATGCGGTAGGCAACGGAGGTCGGCTGGAGGCCGCCGCGCGTGAGGCCTCGTGCGATCTGGAGCGCCTGGGGGGTCGGGTGGGGCAGCAGGTTGTCGGTGAGCTTGAAGATCTCGTCCTCCCGGCCGCCGGCGAGCAGCTCGGTGACCGCTTCGCTCGTGAGCTTCGAGCCTGAGGCTTTGTAGGCGGCGAGCTTACTGAGCTCGGAGTCGATCACGCTAAGGTCGGGCGGCGTGACGCGCACGACCTGGGCTGCGATCGCGGGCGTGAGCCCGTGGACGTCGATCGCGCGCCTGTTGGTCCAGTCGCCGAGCGCGCGGCCTTTGAGGTGCTGCATCTCCTGGGCCGTGCCCTTTGCGGAGGTCACGGCCTTGACGAGCTTGTTGCCGGGGCCAAGCCG
>JBGPYE010000244.1:0-3097 GCA_041493095.1 Candidatus Dormibacteraceae bacterium | reverse complement strand
AGTCCCTCAGCCTTTTCGCGACCGCGTCGCCGCATTCACCTGTCGACAGGTTGCCGCCGATATCGCGCGTGCATTCTTTCGCGCGGATGGCCGATTCGACCGCAGCCTCGATCGCTTTTGCCATTTCCGTACGACCCAGGTGTCTGACCATCATAGATGCGCTCAGGATCGCCCCGATCGGGTTGACGAGGCCCTTGCCGGCGATGTCCGGCGCCGTGCCGTGCACCGGTTCGAACAGGCCGAGCTTGGTTTCCGGGTTGATGTTTCCCGACGGCGCGATGCCCATGCCGCCGACCAGCTCCGCCGTCAAGTCGGAGAGGATGTCTCCGAACAGGTTGCCGGTCACGATCACATCGAATTGGCTCGGGTCTCGGACCAGCTGCATGGCGGCGGCGTCCACGAGGAGGTGGCGGGTCTTGACTTTCGGATGCTTCGCGGCGAGCGCCTTCCATCGCTCCTGCCAAAGCCCACCCGCGTAAGTCATGGCGTTGGACTTGTCGATCATCACAAGCTCTTTTCGCGTCACGCCGAATGCGTACTCGAGGATGCGCGTCACGCCGGTGTACGTGTTGAGGTCCTCCTGGATCGCGACCTCGTGCTCGGTGCCCTTTTTGAAACGGCCGCCCATCCCGACGTAAAGACCCTCGGTGTTCTCGCGCACGATCAGCAGGTCGACCTTTCGCCTGTCCTCTTTGCGCAACGGCGAGAGGCGGTCGTCGTAAAGGCGGGCCGGCCGCAGGTTGACGTAGAGGTCGAACTGGAAGCGCAGCCTCAGCAGCACCCCGGCCAGGTATGCGGAGTCGTTGACGCGGGGATCGCCGACGGCGCCGAAGAGGATCGCGTCCGCTTTCTCGAGCTGAGACCAAACATCGTCGGGAATGGCGACGCCGGTCCTGAGGTAGGCGTCCGCGTTGACGTCGAACTCCTCGAACTCGAAGTCGGCGCCGGCGGCGCGGAGCACCTTGATCGCCTCAGGCACGACCTCTTTGCCGGCGCCGTCGCAGGGCAGGACGGCGATGTGCTTCGGCACTATGCCTGGGCCGTTTCGTGAGCCGGCTCGCGGAGCTTGTAGCGCTGGATCTTTCCGGTCACGGTCTTGGGCAGCTCAGGCACGAACTCGATCATGTGCGGGAACTGGAAGCGCTGCAGGCGGCTCTTGCAATGCTCCTGGAGCTCGGCCACCAGCGCGTCGCTTGCTAAAGCGCCGCCTTTGGTGATGACGAAGGCCTTGATCTTCATGAATCCGTCGACCGTGATCCCGACCACCGCGCTTTCGGCGACCGCCGGGTGCTCCATGAGCGCCGACTCGATCTCGATCGGAGAAACCCACAGGCCACTCACTTTGATCATGTCGTCGGAGCGGCCCTCGTACCAGTAGAAGCCGTCCTCATCGAGGCGGTACCGATCACCCGAGTAGAACCACTCTCCGAGCACCGAGCGCTTGGTCTTCTCATGCTGCGCCCAGTAGAGGGCGAGGGCGCTGTCGCCTTTCACGTAGAGGTCGCCGGCTTGGCCGGTCTGCACGGGGCTGCCGTGGTCGTCGAGGATCTTCAGCTCGTAGCCGGGGACGGGCTTGCCGCTCGAGCCGGGCCGCAGGTCGTCGAGCCGGTTCGAGCAGTAGATGTGCAGCATCTCGGTCGACCCGACGCCGTCGAGGATGGTGAGCCCGAACGCGTCTTTCCAGCGCCGCCACACCTCGGCGGGCAGCGCTTCGGCCGCGGCGACGCAGTGGCGGATCGATGAGAGGTCGCGGCCTTTGGCGCCCTCGAAATTGAGGATTGCGTTGTAGAGAGTCGGGGCGGAGAAGAAAAGGGTCGGCCGCCGCTTCTCAATCGTGTCGAGCACCGTCGCGGGAGTGCTGCGGCCGGCGTGCAGCACGGTCGAGGCTCCTACCCAATAAGGGAGGGTGAGGTTGTTGCCGAAGCCGTATGCGTGGAATAGGCCGGTGGTCGAGAAGGTGATGTCACGCTCGTTGATGCCGAGCACCTGCTCACCATATGTGAGGCAGGTGTACGGGATGTCGTGCTGGAGGTGAACGACGGCCTTGGGCTTGCCGGTCGAGCCGGAGCTGTACAGCCAGAAGGCCATATCGTCCTTGCGTGTAGGCGCGGGCGAGATGTCGGATCCTGGCGCGATCTGGTCGCCGCGCATCATGCGAGGGGCGCCCGCGGCTCGAGCCACGGCCGGTTTGAGCTTCTCCTCGGTGTTTCCATCCACGACGACGACCTTGGCCAGCGAGTCATCGATGTAGTGGTCGTAATCCTCGCTGCGCTGAAGCAAGGGGTTGACGGGCACGGGCACGGCGCCGATTCGAATCGCGCCGAGAAAGGCGGCGACCCAACCCGGACCGTCATATCCAACGATGAGGACGCGCTCTTCGCGCCTGACGCCAAGGTCGTGCAGTTGATGGGCCGCCCCGCAGGCGAGCGTGAAAAGCTCTCCATATGTGACGTCCTTGGCGGCGGAGGCGATCGCCTGCTTGTTCGCGCGGCCCGCGTTGAGGTTGCGATCGAGAAGATCGGCGCCGACGTTGTAGCGCTCCGGCAGCTCCATCCCCGGTCAGTGTAGTTTCGGGCGGTGGCGGGCGACCGGCTGACGCTGGTGTACGACGGCGAGTGCGGGTTCTGTGGGCGGCTCGCGGGTTGGGTGGAGCGGCACGATCGGCACGGGCGGGTGGTGGTTTGGCCGAACCAGGAGCCGGATCTCATCGAGTCGTTAGGGCTCACGCGTGAGGAGGTCGACCGGGCGTCGTGGGCTGTCGAGCCGGGCGGGCGGCGATTCGAGGGGGCGGCGGGTGTTAGCCGGCTGTTGAGGGAGCTTGGCGGCGGGTGGTCTTTGCTTGGGTCGCTGTATTTGGTGCCCCCTTTGGCGTGGGTGGAGGATAGGTATTACGGACGGGTCGCCCGGCGGCGGAGTTGGTGGTAAAGGGACTGGGAATAGGGTGTGGCGGCTGGGGCTCGGAGGCAAACTTGACAGGCCAAAAGTGTTGACAATCGAACAGATGTTTGGTAGTCTATTTCTATGCTCGCGACGCAAGACCTGCAGGCGGCGGCGGTAGCTGAAGAGCTCAAGCAGGTCCTGCATGAGAGGGATCTGT
>JBGPYE010000051.1:0-8260 GCA_041493095.1 Candidatus Dormibacteraceae bacterium | reverse complement strand
TCTCGACTGCAGCAAACGCGACCAGAGGCAGCCAGCGCTTGATGAGGCCCCGCAGCTCGCCCCGCGCCAAAACGATGGGGAGCAGGATCAACGCGCCGATCGCGCAGCGCACGAAGACCAGCACCACCGGCCCCAGTTCCTTCACGGAGATCCGGATGAACAGGTAGGAAATTCCCCAGATCACGCTCATCGCGATGAACAGCAGAAGGCTTCGGCGCGTCATGGAAGATGCACCTTAAGTCATCGCCGCGACAGGAATAAGGTGTAATGGAAGTCGTATGGATGACGACGACAGAAGGTCGCGCTGGAGACGCCGAAGCTTCGGCTGCAACAATGGCTGCGGCTGCGGCTTCGGTTGCGGCGGCTTCCTGGTCGTGCTCACCGTGGGAGTCTTGCTGAGCCTCTTCAACGCCGACCTGGGTGTTGGCGTTTCGGCCCGGATCCCGTTTACCCAGAGCAACATCACGCTGGCGGGCTCAATCGGTGCGAAGGAAAAGGCGCCCAGCGCCCTGCCCGATTACACGCACGGCCGCCTCGGCGGCAACCAGAACTTCATCAACAACTCGGCGACCCTGACGATCGGCCCAGCCGAAGGAACCGCCATCTTTGTCGTCGGCAAGCAGGGCGGCGCCCCGGTACTCGACCTGCACCTCGTGCTGAGCTAGTGGGTACTGGTGCGCCACGCCAAGCTAGCCGACCAGGAGTCGTTCCTGGTCGAGACCTGACAATGGGCCGGTGGAGCGAAAGACCCAGGTCCCCGCTGATTGAGGCGCTTTGCCCTTCTCCTATATCTGCTGCTCGCGGTCGCGACCTTCTCGAACACATGGGTCAATCCGGTCGGGTCCTGGATCGGTAGCCCCAAGGACCCCCAGCTCTTCATCTGGTATCTCGGCTGGATTCCGAACGAGCTGTCGCTTGGGCACAACCCCCTCTTCACCGACTACCTCTCATATCCGCCCGGCGTGAACTTGATGTGGAACACGTCGATGATCTTCCCGGCGCTCCTCCTCTGGCCGGTCACGACGCTGTTCGGACCGGTGGTCGCCTACAACGTGCTGATCACCGCCGGCATCGCGCTGTCCGCGTGGTTTGGTTTTATTGCCGCGCAACGCTTCATCGATCGACCGGTCCTCTGTCTCGCGGCGGGGCTCGTATACGGCTTCAGCCCGGCGCTCATCGCCCAGGCGATGGGGCATCCCCACGTGATGGTGGCCCTGTTTCCGCCGATCGCCCTCATCCTGGGACACGAGATCCTCGTCCGCCGCCGCATGCACCCGGCGGCGGCCGGCGCGCTAGCCGGCGTGGCAGCCGCCGCTCAGCTCGTGACGGGGGAGGAGCTGCTCGCGATGACGCTCTTGATCGCCGCCATCGGTGTCGCGCTGCTGGCGCTGCTGCATCGCGACGAGGTGTCTGCTTCACTCCCCTACGTCGCGAAAGCCACCGCCGCAGCGCTTGGCGTCTTCGCGGTGCTCGCCGCGTACCCGCTCGGCTTCCAGTTCCTCGGTCCGCAGCGCGCCTCCGGCAGCCTGCAGCCGCCAGACGTCTACGTGAGCGACCTGCTGGCGTTCGTGGTCCCCTCGAACCTCATCCACTTCACCGGCAACAACACGGAGAACGGCGCCTATGTCGGGCTGCCGCTCCTGGTGCTATTTAGCGCGGGCCTTGTCATCGGATGGAGTAAACCCGCCATCCGCTGGCTGGGACTGATGACGCTGATCGTGGCCGTGCTCTCCCTCGGCCCGCACCTACACGTCAACGGGAACGTGACCCCCCTCCCGCTTCCGTGGGCCGCGGTCGCTCGCCTGCCCCTGATGGAGAGCGCGCTGCCGTCGCGGCTCATGTCGATCGCATTTCTCGGCGTCGGCATCATCGCGGCGACCACATTGCGGACGCCACGCGTCGCGACATCAATTGCGCTGGTGGCCGGCATTGCGGTGATCGTCCCGGCGCTGCCTTACCCCACCCAGCCGGCCGCGGCGCCCGCTTTTTTCCGCCCGGGCGGAGACGTCGAACGGATCGCGCCAGGCTCCGTCGTCCTGCTGACTCCGCTTTCGAGCAAGGTCTCCACCGACGCGATGTACTGGCAGGCGACAGCGAGCTACCGATTCCGGATGCCCGAAGGGGACGCCTTCACGCCCGGGCCGTATCTGGGTCCGCACCCGTCCTTTATGCAGACAACCCTCGACGACCTCGACGCGGGTCAGAGCGTGACGCCGACCCCCGAGGTGCTTGACTTGTTTAGAGCGGATCTCCGGGCGCATAACATCTCGGCCATCGTCGCCGGCCCGTCCGCAGGCCAGCCTGCCATCGTCGAGTTTCTAACCGAGGTGGAAGGCTCACCGCCTGCCGACGACGGCGGGGTCAAGGTTTGGTGGCGCCTCCACTGACGTAGCCGTCATGCCACAGCTCGAACGCGAAAAGCGTCCAGAGCTGCTTGCGGTTGTCGCGCCGCCCGTCCAGGTGCTCGGCGATCAACCCCGCCACGACACCAGGGTCGAAGAAGGCCTTGCGCGCGATCCGCTCGGGTGACAGGACCGACAGCAGCTGCTCTTTGAGCGGACCCCGGAACCATTGGGCGACCGGGATTCCGAATCCCTTTTTCGGCCGGTTCAGGATCGCGTCCGGCAGCAGTCCCCTCAGCGCCCGCTTCAGCAGGAACTTCGACCGCATCCCACGCAGCTTCATGTTCAGCGGCAGGTGCGTCGCGTACTCGACGAAGTCGTTGTTGAGCAATGGCACGCGCCCTTCCAGCGACGCCATCATCGACGCGCGGTCGAGCTTGACGAGGATGTCGTTCTCGAGGTAGAGCCGCATGTCCATCATCAGCACCTGGTTCAGCGGGTCCGTGTAGGCCGCCTCCCCATCGTCCACCTCATGCCGCACATCGCGCGAGAGAAGCACGGCCCGCTCTTCCGGGGCAAACGAGCCCATCCACCGCTGGTGGCGCTCCGCGATCGGATAGCCAGCCCCGCCAACGAACCGTTTGGCCCGATAGTCGAAGCTCAGGTTGCCTCGCGAGACCGGGAGGCGCCGCACCACCGGCTCGACCAGCCGCTCGCGCAGCAACTTCGGGGCGCGCAGGTAATACGCCGCCAGGCGATGCGCCTGCAGTGTCGGATATCCGGCGAACAGTTCGTCGCCGCCGTCGCCGCCGAGCGCGACCTTCACGTGGCGCCGGGTGAACGCCGAGAGCAGGTACGTCGGGATGATCGATGCGTCGCCCAGCGGTTCATCGAGGAGTGTCGGCAGCTGCGGTATGAGGTCCAGCAGCATGTCCGGCTCGAGCGTGAGCTCGCGGTGCTCTGTGCCGAGGTGCCGCGCGACCTGTCGCGCGTGGCCGGACTCGTCGAACGACCGGTCGGCGAAGCCGACCGAGAAGCTCTTCACGTCGCCGCCGAGCTGGGTCATCATCGCGGTCACTGCGCTCGAGTCGATGCCGCCCGAGAGGAAGACGCCAAGCGGCACGTCGCTGATCAGCTCCTTCCGCACCGACTCTCGGAGCACCGCGCGGAGCTCCTCGCACTCTTCATCGAGGCTTCGCGGCCGCGGCTCATCACCCACTCCGAGCTCCGGTGACCAGTAGCGGCGAATGCGGTGCGTGCCCTCCGCCACCGACCACGTGAGCGTGTGCGCCGGCTGCAGCTTGTGGATTCCACGCACGATCGACCGCGGCGACGGGACGAACTCATAGGCCAGGTACTGGTCGAGCGCGACAGGGTCGATCTCGCGGCGCAGGGCGCCATCACGGAGCAAAGCCTTGAGCTCGGAGGCGAACACCAGGCGCTTCCCGTCGATCGCGTAGTGCAGGGGCTTGATGCCCATGCGGTCGCGGGCCAGGAAGATGGTGCCGTGCCGCCGGTCGAGCACGGCGAGCGCGAACATCCCGTTCAGCCGCTCGACCATACCCTCGCCCCACTGCTCGTAGCCGTGGACCAGCACCTCGGTGTCGGACTGCGTATTAAAGGAATGGCCGGCGGCGATCAGCAGCTCGCGTAGCTCAAGGTGGTTGTAGATCTCGCCGTTCTGGACGGCCCATACCGTCGAGTCCTCGTTCGGCATCGGCTGATGGCCGCCTTCGAGGTCGATGATCGAGAGGCGGCGCATGCCGAGCGTGACGCCGTCGAGCTGGATGCTGCCCTCGTCGTCGGGCCCGCGATGGACCAGGGTCGAGCACATCCGCTGGACGAGCTCGCGGCCGGCTCCTGCCTCACCCCCAGCCACCCCGCAGATTCCGCACATCTAACGGACGGGTCGGATCGACGGTCTCCCGTTGGTCGTCGCTTCTTTTCGGGGCGAACGCTCGAGGATCTCCCGCACCACATACGTCGTCTTGTTCTGCGACTCGTGGTAGGTGCGGATCGAGAGCTCCGCCAGGAGCCCCATGAGGATGAACTGCACCCCGACGATCGCGAGAAAGACGGCGAGCAGGAGCAGGGGGTTGTTGTGCGCGTACACGTACGGGGGCAGGAGTTTTTGCGCGATCACGATCACTCCGCACAAGACGGCTAGAGTCCACAGACCGAAAGCGGCAAAGCCGAAGAAATAGATCGGCTTGGTGGAGTAGCTGCCGAGCAGCTTGACCGTCATCAGGTCCAGCAGCACGCGGGCGGTCCTCGAGAGAGAGTACTTCGACTTGCCGTACATCCGCGGCCGGTGATTGACCGTGAGCTCGGTGATCCGTGCGCCCACCCACGACGCGTGCACCGGGATGAAGCGGTGCATCTCGCCGTAGAGCTTCACATCCTGGATCACCTCGCGCTGGTAGGCCTTGAGCGTGCAGCCGAAGTCGTGCAGCGGAACGCCGGTGACCCGCGCGATGATCCAGTTGGCGATCTTCGACGGGAGGATCCGCACCGCGTCGTCCTGCCGCTCCTTGCGCCAGCCGCTTGCCACGTCATATCCCTCATCGATCTTCTCCAGCAGGCGAGGGATGTCGTGTGGGTCGTTTTGCATGTCGCCGTCCATGAAGACGAGGATGTCGCCGCGGCTGTGGTCGATCCCCGCCTGCACCGCGGCCGTCTGCCCGAAGTTGCGCCGGAAGCTCACGACCCTCACGTGCCGGTCTCGCGCCGCCAGCTGTCCAAGCCGCTCGGTGCTGCCGTCGCGACTGCCGTCGTCGATGTAGAGGACCTCGAAGGGAACGTCGAGCCCCTGGAGCACGCCCATCAGCTCTTCATGCATCGGCGCGATGCTCTCGAGCTCGTTGTAGACGAGCACGATCACCGAAAGTCGCGGCGCGACGGAGACCGTATGCCTGGTCGGCGTGGCCATGTCAGGGGATTGTAGAACCAGCCCACAGGGGGTTTAACTCATCGCTTAAGCTCCAAACAGATGAGCGTCGAGGCGATGCGATTCGCCGAAAGAGATCGCGACGAGCCGAGGCCGGTGGCCTGGTGGATCTTCCCCACCGTGCCGGTTGTCGCGGCCGCGATCGCCTTCGCCTGGATGCTGCACGCCGAGCTCACGCGCATGTACGGCATGACCAGCCCGGCGTGGGACCTGGCCTACGACCAGCAGATCATCTGGAACATCTCGGTCGGGCAGGGCTTCTACTCGAGCTTCGCGCGCGCCAACTTCCTCGGCATCCACTTCGAGCTCATCCTCGTCGTGCTCGCCGCGGTCGAAAAGCTCTGGGCGAGCCCGGCGGTGCTCCTGATCTTCGGCTCGGCGGGACTGGCCGCCACCGCCCCGGCCGCCTATCTCCTCTTGCGCGCGCTCCTTCCCGCGGACCGGGCCGAATCGCCCTGGGTCGCGGTCGCGCTGTCCGCCCCCATCCCCTTCTGGGCCGCGACGCAGGAAGCCGCGATCGACTTCTTCCATCCCGAGAACATGGCGCTCGCCCTCGCGCTGGTCGCGGCGTGGGCGGGCATCCGCGGCCATCGGGTCGCGATGTGGATCCTGTGTGTCCTCGTCCTCACGTGCAAGGAGGACCAGGTCTACACAGTCGGAGTCATCGGGTTACTGATGAGAGGCTACGGAGCGCCCGAAGTTCGCAAGCACTGGCGTTTCATCGTCTACCTAGCAGGCGCGTGGTTCTTGATCGGCACCGGGATCGTGCAGCAGCATTTCCGCGATTTCGGCTACACCGACTTTGTCTACTACCGCTGGCTGGTCGGGCTTGACCCATCGCTTCCGCTCTCGCTCACCACGGTCCTCGAAGCGATCTTCCGCGCCGCCGCACTCCTGGTCGTTTTGGGCGTGATCGCGAGCATGTTCGCGTTGCCGCTTTTGGCGCCGCGGTGGCTGCTGCTGGCCATCCCCCCTTATCTCGCCAACGTACTGAGCGGTCACACGCCGCAAGACGATCTGCGACGCCACTACGCGCTGCTCTTGCTCCTCCCGCTCATAGTTGCCGGCGGCATCGGCGCGCGCAGATTCCTGGAAATGCGGTCGATCCGGCCCGCCGTCGCCCTGGTCGCGATCCTGCCCGCGCTCCTCCTCGCGTGGGGCACAGGGCGCGTTCCGCCTGCGCTGGGCGCTGAACCGGGCGTCTACTCACGCCCCAACGTGGTCGCCGAGCTGAGGAAAGCCACCGAGATGATCCCGGCCGACGCACCGGTCAACGCGGACCCCGGGCTGGCTGTCTGGCTGGCCAACCGCCACACCATCAACGACTTCCCGGACATGCTGGGCGCAACCTGCTACGTGGTGATCGACCGCGAGGCATACCTCAGCGGACCGAGCCACCCGAAACTGCGCACGGCCGCTATCGACGCCCTGCCTGATAGCGGCCGCAGCATGCTTTACGATGACGGTCGTTTCCAGGTCTGGGGGCCGGTCGGGGGAGACTAAACGGCGTCGTTTCGTACTCTTAGGGGTCACGATGGCCGTCACGACCTCCACCCGAGAGCGTCTCGATCAGCTGTTCAAGCAGCGGATCGTGATCTTCGACGGGTCGATGGGCGTGATGCTCCAGCACAAGGGACTCAGCGACGAGGAGTTCCGCGGCGAGCGTTTTCGTAACCATCCCAAGCCGCTGCGGAACAACAGCGACGTCCTCTGCCTGACCCAGCCGGACCTTGTGACACAGGTCCATCGCGAGTACCTGGAGGCAGGGGCGGACATCATCACGACCAACACGTTCACCGCGACCCGCGTCTCCCAGGCGGACTACGGCCTGGAGGACGTCGCCTACGAGATGAACCTCGAAGGCGCGCGGCTCGCGCGCAAGGCGGCGGACGCCTATGAGAACCGTTTCGTCGCGGGCTCGCTGGGCCCGACCAACGTCACGCTCTCCCTCTCGCCCCGGGTCGACGACCCGTCGTATCGCGACGTCACCTTCGACCAGCTGAAAGACGGGTACGCCGAGGCGGCGCGCGGGCTACGAGAAGGCGGCGTCGATTTCCTGCTCATCGAGACCGTCTTCGACACGCTCAACGGCAAGGCCGCGATCGCGGCGGTGAAAGAGGCGGCGCCCGACCTGCCGCTCTTCGTGTCGGTGACCATCGTCGACCGGAGCGGACGCAACCTCTCAGGCCAGACGGTCGAGGCGTTCTGGACCTCGGTCGAGCACGCCGATCCTTTCGCCGCCGGCATCAACTGCTCGCTGGGCGCCACGGAGATGCGGCCGTACATCGCCGCGCTTTCGCGCGTGGCCCCCGTCTACGTCCACTGCTACCCGAACGCGGGCCTGCCCAACGCGTTCGGCGGATACGACGAAGAGCCGCCGACCACCAGCCGCCTGCTCAAGGAGTTCGCCGAGGCCGGCTATCTCAACGCGGCGGGCGGGTGCTGCGGCACCGGGCCGGAGCACATCCGCCAGATCCGCGAGGCGCTCGAAGGGATACCGCCGCGCGAGGTCCCCAGGCGCGTCGCCCGCACGCAGTTCAGCGGCCTCGAGCCGTTCGAGATCGGCCCGGACTCGGGCTTCGTGGTGGTCGGCGAGCGCACCAACGTCACCGGCTCGATTCGTTTTCGGCGCTTGATCGAGGGCGGCGACTTCACCGGGGCGGTGCAGGTCGCCCTGGACCAGGTCCGCGGCGGCGCCAACCTGCTCGACGTCAACATGGACGCGGACCTGCTCGACTCCGAGGAGGCGATGGTCCGCTTCCTAAACCTGATCGCGACCGAGCCAGAGATCGCCCGGGTTCCGATCATGGTCGACAGCTCCAAGTGGACCGTGCTCGAGGCGGGGCTGAAATGCGTCCAGGGCAAAGGCGTATGCAACTCGATCAGCCTCAAGGGCGGCGAAGAACCATTGCTCGAGCAAGCCCGCCTGGTGCGCGAATACGGAGCAGCCGCCGTGGTGATGGCCTTTGAC
>JBGPYE010000004.1:0-16653 GCA_041493095.1 Candidatus Dormibacteraceae bacterium | reverse complement strand
TTTTCTCGTCGCGGCTGAAACTGCGGAGGACGTAGCGGCGGCTGGCAGGCGGCTCGCCGGACCGCTTCGTATGCCCGACTTCCCAGCCTGGATCAATGCCTAGGTAAACGAGCGTTCGTTTGTCCGAAAGGCCTGTGGTATCGTCACCCGCGATGGGAGCTACAAGCGACGTCGTTCTGTACACCCTCAACAGCGGCACCACCGATCCGACTTGACAGGAATGTTGCAGGGTGAGGGAGTTTCTCTCACAGAACTCAGTCGAATTCGAAGATCGAAACATCGCCAAAGAACCACACTGGCGCGAGCAGCTCAAGGCTTTGACCGGCGAGATCGTCGTGCCGGTCCTGGTCGTGAACGGCAAGCAGGTGACCGGCCTCGACGAAGTGCGCGTGGCGGAGGCGTTGGGCCTGGAGCACCTCGAGTCGACGAGCAACCGCGATGGCCTGGCCCCGCCGCCCGAGCTCTTGGCGCTCTCCACGCAACCGGACGATCCCACGACCGCGGCCCTCGCGCATTTCGTGCTGCGGCTGCAGCGCGAGATGGAGTTCAACAACACCAAGGACGGGGCGCCTTATCGCGACGGCCAGCACGACGGAATGCGGTTTGCGCGAGACGCCATCCTGCGCATCCTCACCGGCACGTACGAGCCGGAGGAGATGGTCATCGAGCGCGACGGCGGCAAGCCGGCCTGACGACTGACCAGGCATGAAAAAAGCGGCGCCCGCCGCTCACGCTAACCTCGACGGCGTGGCTTCGACCTCGATGCCGCCGATGGTGAGGTATCTCGACGAGGACGGCGAGCTTCTCGTCGATGAGCAACCGATGAGCGACGAGATGGCACTCGAAGGCTATCGGGTGATGTTGAGAGGCCGCCGGTTCGACGAGCGGTCAGTCAGCTTGCAGCGTCAAGGGCGCATGGTCACCCTTGCACCCGGCATCGGGCAGGAGGCGGCCACAGTCGGAGCCGCGATGGCCGTCGATGCGAAAACCGACTGGTTCGTGCCTCAGTACCGCGAGGTGGCGGGCCAGCTGTGGCATGGCTACCCGCTGCGGCTGGCGTTCCTGTGGCATGTCGGTCACCCGATCGCGTTCCAGGTGCCGGGCGAGCTGAAAATGCTTCCGTTCCAGGCGGCGATCGCCGGTCAGCTGCCGCAGGCGGTGGGGCTTGCCTGGGGCCTGAAGCTGAAAGGCGATCCAGGCGTCGTGCTCGCGATCTTCGGCGACGGCGGCACGTCGCAAGGCGATTTTCATGAAGCAGCGAACCTGGCCGGGGTCATGAAGGCGCCGATCATCTTTCTTTGCCAGAACAACGGCTGGGCTATCTCGACGAGCGTCGCCCAGCAGACCGCGTCAGAAACGCTGGCGCAAAAGGCCGTCGCGTACGGTTTTCCCGGCATCCAGTGCGATGGCAACGACCTGTTCGCCGTTTACGCGACGGTGCTAGAGGCGGCGCGGCGAGCCCGCGAAGGCAAAGGGCCGACGCTGGTCGAAGCGGTGACCTACCGGCTCGGGCTGCACACGACTGCCGACGATCCCAGTCGTTACGAGCCGCGTGAGATGCACGACCTGTGGGTCAATCGCGACCCGCTCCGCCGGATGCAGTTGCACTTCAAGGCCCGCGGAGTGGTGGATCAGGCAGGCCTCGATCGGATCGAGGACGAGGTCAAGGAGGATCTACGCATCGCGTGGGAGGACGCGCAGAAAGAACCGGCTCCCGACCCTGCTTATTACTTCGGGCAAGTTCACGCTGACCAGTCCCAGCGTCTAAAGCGACAGATGACGCGTTTCGACAAGGGCGACCGTGCCTGAGCTCACCGTGGTCGAGGCGGTGAACCAGGCGCTGACGCTCGAGATGGCACGTGACGAGCGCGTGATCGTGTTTGGCGAGGATGTCGGTCTCAGCGGCGGAGTCTTTCGCGCCACCGACGGCCTGTACGGCAAGCACGGCGCAGCGCGAGTCATCGACACACCTCTATCTGAAAGCGTGATCGCGGGCGCCGCGATCGGCCTGGCACTCGCGGGTTGGGTGCCGGTTGCTGAAATCCAGTTCCTCGGATTCGCGCACAACGGATTCAACCAGGTGGTCGACCAGCTTGCGCGCGTCCGCTATCGGTCCGCTGGGCGCTTTTCGGCGCAGGTCACGATCCGCGCGCCGTACGGCGGCGGGGTGCGCGCTCCGGAACTTCATTCGGACGCGTTCGAGGCGCATTTCGCCCACGCGCCGGGCCTGAAGGTGGTCGCGCCTTCAACGCCATACGACACCAAGGGATTGCTGCTGGCGTCCATCCGAGACCCCGATCCTGTTCTGTTCCTGGAGCCTCTTCGTGGATACCGTCAGGTCAAGGGGGAAGTGCCTGATGGCGACTACGAGGTCGAGATCGGCAAAGCTCGCATCGCGCGCGAAGGCACCGACGTCACGCTGGTTGCCTGGAGCGGAGCGGTCCAGGTTGCGCTTCAGGCGGCAGAAGACGCCCGAGGGCAGGGCATCTCGGTCGAGGTGATCGACCTTCGCACGCTCGTCCCTCTTGACGCCGCCACGCTCGCGGCCTCCGTCACGAAGACGGGCCGCGCCGTGGTGCTGCAGGAGGCGCCGCTGACCGCCGGCTTCGGCGCCGAAGTCGTAGCCACCGTCCAGGAGGAGGCGTTCTTCTCGCTTCAGGCGCCCATTCGCCGCGTCGCGTCACCCGACGTGCCCTACCCGGTGCAGATGCTCGAGGAGCAGTACCTGCCCAACCCCGAGCGCGTCCTCGAGGCGATCGTCGCCACCACCCGCGAGTAGCGTGGCGAGATTCGAATTTCGGCTGCCCGACATCGGCGAAGGCCTCGCCGAGGCCGAGGTGGCGAAATGGCTCGTCGCGACGGGCGATCGTGTGACTGAAGACCAGCCTGTGGTCGAGATGACGACGGACAAAGCGACGGTCGAGCTGCCGTCGCCCGGAGCGGGCGTGGTCGTCGAGCAGCGGGCGGCGGAAGGCGATGTCGTGAAGACGGGGGCGGTTCTCTACGTGATCGAGACAGACGCGCACATCGCCGCCGCCGGCGCTCCACCGCATGCGCAGGAGTCTTCGCCACGGTCCGCGGCCCCGGTCGCCTCGGTGGCTGAAGGCGCCGGGGTGCTTGCCCCTCCCGCGGTGCGCAAGCTCGCACGCGAGCTGGGTGTCGACCTCGCGACCGTGAAAGGCAGCGGGCCCGGCGGCCGCATCTCAGCAGAGGATGTGAAGCGCCACACCACAGCGCCGGCTACACCAGCGCCCGCAGCGGTGGGTCAGCGCGTGCGGCTTCGCGGCGTGCAGAAGCGGATGGCCGAAACGATGGCGCTCTCGGCCCGGACCATTCCGCACGTCACCGGCTTCCACGAGCTGGATGCGGGGGCATTCGCCGAGCTCGCGACGCGCCTGCGCCGCGACGCGGAGAGCAAGCGGGCTCGCTTTCCGTTCGATACGTTGCTGGTGCGCGCGGCGGCGATCGCCCTGCGGCGCCACCCGATCTTCAACTCCTCCCTCGACAACGAAAGAGGGGAGATCGTCATGCACGAGGACGTCAACGTCGGGGTCGCGACCGCAACGCCCGACGGGCTCATCGTTCCCGTCGTGAAGCATGCCGACACACTCGATCTCGTCGCACTGGCAGCGGCCGTGGACCGGGTTACGACCGCGGCGCGCGAAGGCAAGGTCTCCGTGTCCGACGTGCAGGGCGGCACGTTCACCATCAGCAATACCGGCGCGTGGCGGGGTGGGCCGGGGACGTCGCTCATCAGGCCGCCGGAGGTGGCGATCGTCGCCTTCGGATGGATCGAAGAGCGAGCCGTCGTGCGTGACGGCAGCGTGGTCGCTCGGCCGGTGATGCCGATGTCGGTCACGTTCGACCACCGCGTCATCGACGGCGAGCAAGGCCTCAGCTTTGCCCTGACGCTGAGGAGCCTGATCGAAAACCCGAACAGCTTGGTGGCTGATTGGTAGCAGGTGACCAGAGCGACCCCGCTGATGTCCTGATCCTGGGAGCGGGCCCGGGAGGTTACGTCGCCGCGCTGCGTGCCGCCCAGCTCGGACGATCCGTGACACTGGTCGAGCGCGGCCGCGTCGGGGGTGTCTGCCTCATCGAGGGCTGCATCCCGAGCAAGCACCTGGCGCGGTTCGCCGCGGCCAAGTCCACCGCGGAAAAGCTGGCGCTTTCCGGCATGCCTGCGTTTTCGGGTCCGCCGGACATGGCCGCATTCCAGAAAAGCCGCGCCGCGGCGGTGGGCACCCTTGTCAAAGGACTCACGTCGCTGCTGGACGCGGCTGGCGTCAAGGTGGTCACCGGGACTGCCCGGTTTGTCGGACGTACGCGGGTTTGTGTCGAGATCGGCGAGGAATCCGTCCGCTACTTCGACTTCAAGGACGTGGTCATCGCCACGGGCTCAAAGGCGGTCACCCTCGAAACCATGCCTTTCGACCGCGACCGCGTGTTCGAACCAAGCCGAGCGCTTGAGTGGAACGAGGTCCCGCCGGCTCTTCTTGTCGTTGGCAATGACTACATCGCGCTCGAGATCGCGGTCGCGTATGCACGGCTGGGGAGCCGCGTCACGCTCGCCTCCCGTGAGCGCCTGCTGCCCGACTTCGACCGGGACCTGTCCGCAGCTGCACAGCGCGGGGCGAAAACAGCCGGCGTCGATGTAGTGAGCTCAGCCGATCTCGCGTCGCTGGTCGGGAGACGAGAGCTGGTGGTCGTATCGGCCGGCCGGCGACCGAATCTCGATCAGCTCGACCTCCAGCTGGCAGGACTGACGCCGGCTGGACACCCGTTCAAGGTGGACGCTCAACAGAGGCTCGACCGCCACGTATTCGCCATCGGAGACCTCACGGAGGGTCTCCCCCTGGCGCATCGCGCCATGATGCAGGGCCGCGTCGTCGGCGACATCCTCGGCGGCAAGACCGCGGCCTTCGACAGCCGCGCGATCCCACGCGCAGTATTTGCCGAGCCTGAGCTTGCCGCCGTCGGCCTGACCGAAGCCGAGGCCCAGGCCGCAGGCGTGGAGGTCTTGATCGGCCGATTCCCGCTGGCCGCTCTCGGCCGCGCGGTGATCGAGTCGTCCACATCAGGGTTCGCCAAGCTCGTCTTCGCGAAGGATGGCGGGACACTTTTGGGAGCTCACCTGGCCGGCCCTCGCTCGACTGAGTTGATCGCCGAGATGGTGCTCGCGATAGAGATGGGCGCCACCGCGGAAGACCTCGCGCTCACGGTGCATGCGCACCCGACGCTTGCCGAATCACTGATGGAGGCGGCCGAGGTGAGCCTTGGTCGCCCGATTCACGTGCGGGCCGTCGCGAAGAGATGATCACCCGGGTCTTCTTCGCCGCGCGCCGGTCTGACCTCACGACCGAAGCGTGCCTGGCGCACTGGCGCGGCCACCACTCCGCGATTGGCGCTCGGCTTCCGGGTGTCCGCGCGTACGTTCAAAACCACGGGGTCCTGGCCGGGGGGCGGTTTCTGCTTCCGTACCCTGGCTTCGACATCATGCCCGAGCTCGATTGGGAAGACCTGGCGGCGATGGATGCCGCCATCGATTCACCCGCCCACGAAGAGGACTCGGTGGCCGACGAGGCCAACTTCATCGACACTTCTCGTACCGGCGTTGCGGTGGCGGCGCGCCACGTCCTGTCGGACGGCCGGCCTCGCCCAGACGCGGTGAAGCTGATCACGCTGTTGAGGCGCGCGCCCAACGCACCCGAACCCTCTCTAGCCGAAGCGCTGACCGGCCCGTACTCCACGGCGGTGTCCGACGCCGGCGTTCTGCGCCACGAGGCGCTCATCACGCTTCCCGACCGCGCCGGGCGGCCGCCCTTCTCGGTGCAGGCGATCGACATGCTCTGGTTTGCCAGGCCGGAGGATGCGCTCGCCTGGACCGGTTCCGATGCGGCCTATCGCGCCGCGTGGCACCTCTCCGGCGTCGCGTTCGGCGCGGAGCGCCTGATTGCCCGTCCCCACCCGGTGGTCTGAATGAAGTTTGGGGTTGGCGACTTCAGCGGCCAGCGTCCGCGCGAATCGCCTGTCGCTCACCGACAGCTGTACGCCGAGCTGCTCGACCAGGCGGAGCTGATCGAAGCGGCCGGTCTCGATTCGATGTGGGTCTCCGAGCACCACTTTGCGGAAGACGGCTATATGCCGGCGGTGCTTCCGATCGTGGCCGCGCTGCTTGCGCGCACCGGTCGGATCACAGTGGCGACGGACCGCCTCGCGGCTTCGCTGCACGACCCGATCCGTCTTGCCGAGGACGCGATCGCGCTCGACCTGCTGAGTGGCGGGCGGTTCATCCTCGGCCTGTCGCTGTGCTACCGGGATGAGGAATTCCGCGGCTTCGGAGTCGAGGCGTCGACCGACGCTCAAAGATTGGAAGAGCTGGTGCCGGTGTTGCGCGCGGCATTTGACCACGGCACAGCCAACGTCGGCGGCCGCGAGGTGCGCATCACTCCTGGTCCGGTCACCGCAGCTGGACCGAAGCTCATGATCGCGGCCGACGGCGATCATGGCGCAGCACGTGCGGCGCGGCTCGCCGACATGCTCATGGTCGATCCCACAGAGCCGTGGAAAGTTGTCGACGAGGCGGTCATGACGTTCGACCGCGCGCGCGGCAACACTGGTGGCGAGCTGGTGCTGTTCACCTACGGTGCGATCTCTGAGCGTGGCCGAGAGGCGCCCTGGTCCGACGTGGCCGATGGATTTCGTTACATGCGGCACAACTACGACCGCTGGATGGGCCGCGAGCCGACGCGCGATCTGCCGCCGAGTCACTACCGGCTGCTGCTGGGCACGACGGATGAGGTGGCGGAGCAGGTGGGCGAGTACAGGCGCCGCTACGGCGATCGAGTGCACCTCGTCCTGCGCTGCAACTACCCCGGCATGTCCGCTCTTGCGGTAGCGGAACAGGTGCGGCTATGGGGATCCGCCGCGCTGAAGTCCCGCTCTGCCGGAGGTTGTTAAGCGGGCGTTCTCGGCCCTCTGGAAATCATCCACTTACGAACTAGTGCCCGTTCGTTTTGACCCTTGACAGTGAGATCGATCTGGCTATCCTTACGCCGACACACCCACACGGTTGGTGGGCCATAGCCGGGCGCGTGCAGAGGCGCTCATCAGGAGGGCATTCAATGTCGATCGACGAGGAAGCCATAGAAGCTGCGCCGGCCAGTCGGGTGCCCCTCCCCAGCAGGCGAGAGCTGCTCAAGCTGGGCGGCTCGGCCGCGCTGGGTCTTGGCGCTTTCGCCCTGGCCGCGTGCGAACAATCCAACCCCGGCACCACCGCAGGAGCCGCGGATGCGTCAGTGCTCGACAAGTGGATCTCCAGTAAGAAGGCTAAGCTCGGAGTCGACCTGACCTTCCCGCCAATTCAGTACAAGGACTCGGCCGGCAAGCCGACCGGTTATCAGATGGAGCTCACCGAGGCGATGATGGCCGACCTCGGCGTCACGCCCGAGTACGTAGAGATTCCTTTCGGCCAGCTGTTCGCAGGTTTGGTCGCGGGCAAGTTCGACATGATGGGTATCTCGGCGACCATCCTTCCGAGCCGCGCGCTCAAAGGCTTGTTCGCCAGCTTCCCGGTCTTTTACGAGTCCATCGTTGTGATCCTGAAGCCTGGATCCACCATCACGGCCGCCGACCAGCTCAACAAATCGGGTTCGAAGATCGCGGTCCTGCAGGGCAGCTCGCAGGAGTTCAGCAGCAAGCTGATCTTCAACAGCGCCAGCTTCTCGCCGTTTGCCCAGCTGGCGGACGCAGTCAACGAAGTGGCAACGGGCCGGGCCGACGCCACCGTGCTCTCCGAGTTCGACGTCGAGGACTCACTCAAGGCGCATCCCACCCTCAAGCTCCTGGCCGGGCCCCCGTTGTGGGTCGACGCGAACACCTACCTGATGCCGCTCGGTGACTACAAGCTCCAGGCTTGGGTCAACAACTGGCTTCGCTACAACGCCACCCACCAGCGGCTGACGAGCCTCTGGAGGAAGTGGCTCGGGCCAGGTCTCCAGAAGTACAACCTGCTTACGTACGGCGTGGGACCCGGGAGCGAGCCGGTAGAAGTCAAGGTCTGATCGAGTCCTGACAGGGTGGCCGGCATGCTTCAGCCGGCCACCTTAGTCGCCAGGTCGAATCCATGATCGTCCTCGCCTACCAGTTCGACTGGCGCGTGGTCACCGATCGATGGCCGCAGTTCGTGGCCGGTGCGTGGGTCGACCTCTGGGTCGCCGTTGTCGGGTTCGCGCTGGCGTGCGCGATCGGCCTGGTCAACGCTTTGCTTCGCACCTCAGGCATGCGCGCGTTGAGCGTGCCTTCATTCCTCTATGTGCAGGTCATGCGCGGGGTGCCCCTGTACGTGATGCTGGTGTGGATCTACTTCGGGGTCGCCAACATCACCGGCATCACTTTCACCTCGTTCCAGGCGATCATCATCACCCTCGCCCTGACCGGTTCCGGCTACACCACCGAGATCTTCCGCGCCGGGTTGAGCGCCATCGACCGGGGGCAGATGGAGGCGGCACGATCCATCGGCTTAAGTCGCGCCCGCACGTATGGGCATGTGGTCTTGCCCCAAGCCTTCCGGATCGTGGTCCCGCCCCTGGGCAACACCTTCGTCGGGCTGCTGAAGGGCGCCACGATCATGTCCGTGATCGCCGTCCCCGACATGGTCTTCCTCGCGAACGAGCTCAACGTGACGCTGTTCACGCCCTTTGAGGTCTTCGCCGCTGTGGCCGGCATCCTCGTCGTGCTGGTGCTTTTTTTCTCAGCCCTCGTGTACATGCTCGAGCGCAGGCTGCGAATCGCATGACCGCGCTGCTGCTCGCCTACTCCTATGACTGGAGCGTGATCCCGCGTTCCGCGGCTTTCTTGGAGCGCGGCCTCCTGGTCACCATCCGCATCGCGCTCCTCTCGGTGGCTTTCTCCCTGGTTCTCGGGCTGGTGGTCGCGCTGATCCGCATGGTGCCCGGCCCAATCGGACTGATCGGCTTTCTCTACATCCAGGTCTTCCGCGCGCTTTCGCTGTATGTCTACATCCTCTTCATCTACTTTGGTATCGCAGCGGCGATTGGCCTCAACCTCGACCCAATCCCGGCGGGCGTCGTATCGCTGACCCTTCTCAACAGCGCCTACATGGCGGAGATCTATCGCTCGGCGATCCAGGCGATCGACCCCGGCCAGCGGGAGGCGGCGCGCAGTCTCGGGCTGGGAGGCATCGGCACGTTCGTCACCGTAGTCTTTCCACAGGCCTGGAGGATCGCCCTGCCGTCCCTGGTCAACCAGTTCACGGACATCATCAAGGACTCATCGGTCGTGGCCTTGATCGGCGTGCCCGATCTCATGTACCAGACTATCGAGCGGGTGAGCTTCTACCACCGACCGTTCGAGTTCTATACGACGGTGGCGGGGATCTACCTCGTCATGGTCGTGATCGTCGCCCAGCTGGCGAGCCGCCTCGAGCGGCGCCTTCAGCGACACCTTGCATGAGCAAGGGAGGAGTCCCGATGACTGCATTCGCCGATGCCTTGGAGCGCGATCCCCTCGGGACTGAGCTCGTCAAGGTCTCGCTCGCCGGCTGGCCACATCTGCCCAACCTGGTGGCCGACTACATGGGGCCTTACGAGTGGCTCCTCGAGTCGAGGAGGCAGGAGGTGAAGCTAGGCGAGCTGCTCCCCAGAGCACAGGCTCTCGCCACACGGGCCGAGACGCGCGGCGACGCTTACGTCGCGATCCAGGCCCGGGCGATCGCCACCCAGATCGAAGTCGCGGCCAATCCAAAGATTTACGGCTATCTCGAGCTGGTCGAGCGCTTGCTGGCTTGCAGGTTTGAGCCTCCGAACCATGACGAGCTCAAGGCCCTCGAACATGAGGTGACCGGGCTGGCCCGGCAGCTCGGAAACTCGGGCGCGGATCCTGTCCGCGACCACGAGAGCAGAGCACTCATCGATGGTGAGGAGAAGTGGGACGCCGCGCTTGATACATACCGGACCGGTCGCCGATGGGCGCTCCAGGAATTCCCGATCGCGTTTCGCGAAGAGCTGGACATCGCACGCACGCCGGACCCGATCACCTCGCTGCATCTCAAGTGGCGGGAGCCCGACCGCATGGTCTTCGAGGTGAACGTGCGTGTGCCGCGAATGCCGGCAACGATCAAGTACGAGGTCGCCCACAACATCTACCCCGGCGACTACCTCCACATGGCGATCCTCAGCCAACGAACGTATGCGCAGGAAGGCCGGCTCGCAGCGTGCATCAAGCTGAAAAACGCTCCGGAGAATGTGATCGCCGAAGGCATCGAGGAGCTGGCTCCGTTCCGCCTCCAGCCTGATCACGGTCCTGAAGACGAGCTGGCCTGGAAGCTCGAATGGCTGCGCCGCGGCGCCTGCTTGACCGCCGCCGTGCGCCGCCGGCAGCATGGCGAACCTCGCGCTGACGTCCTCTCCCATCTCGAGCGCATGGGGCACATGGACCAGGACCGCGCCGGCCAGGAGCTGAATCGGATCGAGCACCCTCTGTGGGGCACCTATCAGTACACCTACTGGCTGGGGAGGCACCTGGTCCAGGAGTCGGATCGTCGCGCCGGAGCCGGCGTCTCGGGAGCCGATTATCTCGGCTGGCTGTATGGCGACCTTCACGTCCCGGAGACGTACCTGGCCGCCGCGCCTGCTTCGCTCTCGCCTGCAGGGCTTAAGTCAGCTTCCGCCTCAGCAAATCCCTGAGCAGGTCGAGCTCGCCGAGGTGGCGGTGCAGGTGTGTGATCGACACCGACGTCAGGAATATCCAGACGGGCAGGCCGCCTTTGCTGCCGACTGCTTCGTCGTGCTCGGGCCCGCTGTCCATCTCTGCGCGAAACCCAGGAGTCTGGTATTCGGCATGCCGAGCATCGTGGGTGGCGACGTCGGGGATTTCGTCGAGGATCGCCTCGTCGACCGTGCGCAGCCAAGAAAGCGTGTCCGCGTGCACGGCGTCCGCATAGGCCAAAAGGTCTGCCCGCTGGAGACGGGGCGCAACCGCGGCCGCCTCCTCGAGCTCAAACCCCGTTCCGATGCCGGGCACTGCGAGCGGGCTCCTTGACCATGGCTCGCGCATGATCACCTCCGAGACATCGCGGATGGCGGTGTTCACCGCCCAGTCCTGGCTTCGCGCCATGTGCCACACGAGAAAAGCCGCGGGATTGATGCCGGGCAGCGGTCGAGCCACCAGCTCTTCGGGGGACAGGTCACCGGCCGAATGATGAAGGCGGACGTTGACGGTCTCGAGCTGCTGAACCAGCAAGCCGATAGCGTTCACGCCTGCCAGCTTAAACGCGGTCGCCGAACTAACGCTCGTTCGATGAGCAGCCGTATGGCGGCTAGAATCCGCCGTGGGATGGAAGCAAGCAGACTCGACGGCTCTGACCTCCAGGTCTCTGAAACCCAGGGTTCGACCATCCTGCGCCTGGAAGGAGTCAACAAGTGGTTCCATCGCGGCACCCTCCGCAATCAGCACGTCCTCAAGGACATCAACCTGGAGGTCACCCGCGGTGAGGTCCTTGTCGTGATCGGACCCTCCGGGTCCGGCAAGAGCACCCTCCTGCGATGCATCAACTTCGTTTCTCCGCCGGAGACGGGAACGGTGGTTTTCCTCGGCCGGAAGTGGACCAAGGACGACGTGCCGCGAATCCATCCCATCGATCGCATGAAATATGAGCGAGAGCTGAACCAGCTTCGCATGCGAATCGGAATGGTCTTCCAGCACTTCAACCTTTTTCCGCACATGACCGCGCTGCAGAACGTGACGCTCGGCCTCACCCGCGTGCTGAAAGTGCCCGGCAAGCAGGCGCGTGAGCGCGCCCTGGCCGAGCTCGAGAGGGTGGGCCTTGGCGCCAAGGCCAAGAGCTATCCGAGCCAGCTGTCAGGCGGGCAGAAGCAGCGGGTTGCGATCGCCCGGGCTCTTGCCATGAAGCCGCAGCTGATGCTGTTCGACGAGGTGACCTCGGCCCTGGACCCAGAGCTGATAGGCGGCATTCTCGAGGAGATCAAGAAGCTCGCCCTCGCAGGCATGACCATGATCGTGGTGACTCACGAGATGGGCTTCGCGCGCGAGGTCGGTGACCGTCTGATGTTCATGGACGAGGGCTTGATCGTGGAAGAAGGTCCGGCTCGCGAGATGATCAAGAACCCTCAAAACGAGCGCACCCAGGCCTTCCTGCGCGCCATCCTGTGACCCGCCTGGAGGGGAAGGTCGCCGTCATCACGGGCGGCGCTTCGGGCCTGGGCCTGGCGGTGGCGCGCCAGATGGCAGGCAGCGGAGCAAGTCTCGTGCTCGTCGATTGGGATGAGCAGAGCCTTGAGACGGCGACCGCCGAAATCGAGCAGTCGGGTGGAAAGGTTCGAAGTCTGCGCGGGGACGTGTCCGAAGAGGCCACAGCGACCGCTTCGGTCGGGCTGGCGAGATCCGCGTTCGGCCGCCTCGACATCCTTTTCAACAACGCGGGCATTGATCCTCTGCGAGCGCGCTCTGTGATCGAGACCGAGGTGGCCGATTGGGACCGCATCCTGGACGTGAACGTCAAATCTGCTTATCTCATGTCGCGCGCCGCCGTCCCGCTCATGCGCGAAAGCGGTGGGGGATCGATCGTGAATACGGCCTCCATCGCCGGCCTCAAACCAGCCGGTGACGAGACAGCCTACAGCGTGTCGAAGGCGGCCATGGTTTCGCTCACAGGCGCACTTGCCCTCGATTTCGCGGCTGTTGGGATCCGCGCCAACTGCGTCTGCCCCGGCTACATGGAGATGGTCATGACCGACCGGCGCCGCGATCTGACCGAAGAGCAGCAGGCGGCTCGGGCCTCGGGCGCAGCGACGCGGATTCCACTCGGGCGGCAGGGTACCTATGAAGAGGTCGCGAGGGCGGTCCTGTTCCTGGCCGGGCCAGATTCGTCGTATATCACCGGCGCGGCGCTGGTCGTCGATGGCGGATTGCTCCTGCGATAGACCAGGGGGCTCGTCCCCCCACTCGGCGCTGCGCGCCGACCTCCCCCTGCGGGGGAGGTGAATTAGCTGAGCTCTTCGAGGCGCTCGATCATTCGGCCGATCCCGACCGAGAGGTCCTCGGGCGAGCTGGCGAGACTGATCCGAACGGCGTTGCGCGCGGATTCACCGAACGCGGTCCCGGGTGCGACCGCTACCTTTTTGCTCGACACGAGGTCGAAGGCGAACTCACGCGATGCCATGCCGGACCGGGTGACGTCGGCCATGATGTAGAAGGCGCCCTGCGGCCGGCTGATCAGCATGCCCGCCTCTTCCAGAAGGCCCACACACAGGTCGCGCCGGTCCCGATACGCCTTGACCATCTCGCGCAGCGGTTCCCTCGGACCGTCGAGCGCAGCTTCTGCGGCTTTCTGGCAGATCGTCGGAAGGCAGGACGAGTTCGATTCCAGGACTTTGGTGATGCTGTCCGAAATCTCCTCGCTGGCAACGACGTACCCCACGCGCCAGCCGGTCATTGCATAGGTCTTGGAGAATGTGAACGCCGAGATCACCCGCCCGTCCGTGCAGAAGGAGGCAGGGCTGTGGTGCTCCCCGTCAAGGATCACCTCGTCGTAGCACTCGTCCGAGAGGAAATACAGGTTGTTCCGCACCGCGACGTCAACCAGCTGCTCAAGCAGATCCCGCGGAAACAAGGCCCCCGTTGGATTGCACGGACTGTTGACGATGATCATCTTGGTGCGCGGAGTGATCTGGCGTTCGATCGCCCGCGGGTCCGGGAGGAACGCGTTATCCGGCGAGCACGCGTAGGGCACGAGCACCCCATGGGCCCACGCCAACATCAACCGGTAGTTGGGCCACGCCGGGTCCGGGACCAGCACCTCATCGCCCGGCTCCAGCAGCGCGGCGATAGCGGCCGCGATGCCGCCGACTCCGCCGACCGAGCAGTTGATGTTGTTGACGCCGGCCTTGATACTGTTGACCCGGTCAAGCTTGGCCACGAGGCGCTCGCGCAGGCTTAGCAAACCGGCCGTCGCCGTGTACTTCACCTGGCCCTTGCGCGCGAACTCGATGGCCGCCTCCACAATGTGAGCAGGTGTGGGAAAGTTCGGCTCGCCAACCTCCAGCCTGATGCAGCCGGGCGTGACAAGGGCAAGGTTGACCACCTCGCGGATACCGGAATGAGCTGCCTCAGCCGGACCGGACGCTATCGCGGGGAGGGATCGTGTGGCCATGGCTCGTCTCCTGATCAGCAGGCGGGAGTGCTGACCGCGCAGCTTACGATAGACTCCTTCAAAACTAAAGTGAACGTTCGTTCGTTCGTTTGGAGTTTCAGCCAGTGCAGATAAAGGACATCGCCTACGCGCGATCCGGAGACAAGGGAGACGTCGTGAATGTTGGCGTGCTCGCGCTTGACGACGCCGCGTACCAGAAGCTGCGAAAGGCATTGACTCCAGAACGGCTCAAGGCACATTTCGGCGACTGGGTGCGCGGCGACATCGACGTCTTTCCGATGCCGAACATCAACGGCTTCAACTTGCTTCTGCACAACGCACTGGGCGGTGGGGCCACCAAGACGCTTCGATACGACGTGACCGGCAAGTCGTTCAGTACCGCACTTCTGCGCATGGAGGTGCCGGAGTGAGCGCCGACCCCAAGCCGGACGTCACACCGAAGCCCGACGCCACGCCCGACGGCGACCTCCGCCGGCGAATCGAAACCGCGCGGGCCGGTGGCGAGCCGAAGTACCACGCCAAGCTTCGCGAGCAGGGCAAGCTCTTCGTTCGCGACCGGATCGAACGGATCATGGATCCAGGCTGGTCCTTTGAAGATGGGCTGCTGGCCAGGCACGTGGACGGCAAGCTCCCGGCGGATGGCGTGGTCACCGTGGTGGGACACATCGGCGGCCGCCAGGTCTGCGTGATCGCCAATGACATGACGGTGAAGGCCGGCACCTGGGGGCTGCGTACCTTCCAGAAGATGACCGCGATGCAGGAGCTCGCCGGCCGGACCAAGAGCGCTCTCCTCTACCTGGTCGATTCGGCAGGGGCTCGCATCGACGAGCAGCGCGCCAGCTACGCCGGCCGCAAGGCCTGGGGAAACATCTTCTACAACCAGATCCAGCTCTCCGGAGTCGTGCCCCAGGTGTGCGTGCTGCTCGGTCCGTCGCCGGCGGGCACCGCCTACCAACCCGCCCTATGCGACGTCTGCATCATGGTCGAGGGCAACGCGACCGCTTACATCGGGTCGCCCCGCATGTCGGAGATGGCGACTGGCGAGAAGGTCACGATGGAGGAGATGGGCGGCGCTGAGATGCACGCCCGCGTGAGCGGCCTGGGCGACTTCCTGTGCGCCAACGAGGAGGAGGCGCTATCAGTGGCGAAGCAGTACCTCTCGTACTTTCCCGGCCACTGGTCGGAGAAGCCGCCGATGCAGGAGTCGCGACCCCCTGCGCGGGGCAAGAGCATCGCGGACATCGTGCCCACCAGTCAGCGTGTTGCATTCAACATGGTCGAGCTGATCAAGGCGCTGGTCGACGAAGACAGCTGGCTCGAGGTCAAGAAGCTCTGGGCTCGCGAGCTGGTCACAGGTTATGCACGCCTGGGCGGACGCACGGTTGGCATCGTGGCCAACCAGTCGCGCCATAAGGGCGGCGTGCTGTTCCCGGACTCGTCGGACAAGGCCGCGCGCTTCATCTGGACCTGCAACGCGTTCAACATCCCGCTGCTCTTCCTCCAAGACATCCCGGGCTTTATGGTCGGCAGCCAGGTCGAGCGGGCGGGCATCATCCGTCACGGCGCGAAGATGCTGTTCGCCGTCGCTGAGGCGCGGGTCCCCCGCATCGCAGTCTTAGTTCGTAAGGCGTATGGCGGCGGCTATCTCGCGATGAGCGGCTCGCCGATGGGTCCGGACGCAGTGCTGGCGCTGGCGACCGCGAAGCCCGCGCTGATGGGGCCCGAGAGCGCCATCAACGCGATCTACCTCAACAAGATCAACGAGCTGCCGGAGGAGGAACGCGCCGCGTTCATCGAGCAGAAGCGCCGAGAGTACGAGGAGGACATCGATGTCTACGAGGTCGCTTCCGACTTTTCGATCGAGGCTGTGATCCCCAGCGACGAGCTGCGCGACGAGCTCATCCGCCGGTACGAGATCTACTGCCGCAAGGACGTGCTGCCGCACAACCGCCGGAACGGCGTCATCCCCGTATGAAGAAGATCCGGCTGGGCGCGGGAAGCGCCTACTGGGGCGACCTTCTCGAGCCCGCGGTGGAGCTGGCCGACAAGGGTGAGCTGGACTACCTCTGCTTCGACCACCTGTCCGAGCTGACCCTCGCAGTGCTTCAGCGGCAGAAGGCGAAGGATCCGAACGAGGGATATATCAAGGACATCGAGCCCTGGCTCGAGGCGACGCTTCCGCAGGCGCGCAAGCAGGGTTTCAAGATCGTGACCAACGCGGGCGGCGCCAACCCGGCAGCCGCCGCGCAAAAGGTGATCGAGGTCGCCGAGCGCCTTGGTCTTGGGCGGCTGAAGATCGCCGTGGTCACCGGGGACGACATCTTTCCTGACCTCGACGAGATGCGATCGCTGGGAATCACCTTTCCCAACCTGGACACAGGCGAGGCGGACATCGACCGCATCCGGAAAGACATCGTCGCTGCCAATGCCTACGTTGGCGCCGAGCACATCGCAAGGGGCCT
>JBGPYE010000257.1:0-2896 GCA_041493095.1 Candidatus Dormibacteraceae bacterium | reverse complement strand
TGCCGGCCTCGTCAAAGTCGGCGCTCAGCACGTACCACCGCTTGCCCAGGTGCAGCACTCCGTGATGCCGCTGGGCCGTCCAGCTCTTAGGGGTGATCCCAACCCTTTCTCTCTCCGACATCTCACGTACTCCTGTCGAGGTCTTCCTTGGTTCGCTGCCAGCCTATCGAAATCCGTGATTTGCGAGGCGCACCGGCTACCAATCGTGGCCCTTGTATATCGACTGCCAAGGCGTATGGTGACTACAGCGGCCGCTCCCCAGCCCGTTACATCTTTTGAGCTGAACCTGGCGGAAATGCCGAGCGGCCCGCTTACCTCCCTGCGTGTGACTGTGGCGTTTGCTTGTAAGCGAAGCGCGACCAGCACAGAAATCAGAGAGCTCACATGACAGCCGCTCACCGAGTGCCTCGGCAATTTCTTCTGGCCTAGCTGTGACCTGGCTTGAACATCATCATCGCGCCGATGACAAGGATGACCACCAGGATGCCGACGCCCGACTGTCGCAGGCGCTTCAGCTCATCGGCGGATCCTGCGCCGCGCACAAGCCTGACCACGCCCGGCCACTGCCTGATCACCAGGTAGATGAGCGTGCCCAGGTAGAGGACGATGGAGGCCCAGAGCCAGAACTGTGTCGTGGGATTGATGCCGGCCACCACGACCATCGCCGCGCCGCTGAAGGGCATGCTCAGGGCCGCGGGGAGGGCCAGCTTCTCAGCCACCAAACGCTCGACCGTGGCGAGCTGCGATGAAGCCACTGGGCTTGCAGTACGCAGGAAGGGCAGCGCGACGGTGCTTCCGTAGGCCACGACGACAGCAATCAGGTGGAGCGCTAGGAAAACGAAGAAAAGGCTCGACACCTAATTAGCGGCGTGAACGGGTTCGAGGATGACGACCGGAATCTGGCGCGCGGTCTGCGTCTGGTATCGGTCGTAGTTGGGCCAGAGCCTTGTCAGCTCCACCCATAACCGGCGCCGTTCATCGGCGGTGGCGACCCGAGCGTGCGCTGGAAAGTGCTCGGTGCCGATCTGCACGCCGACTTGGGGAGTGGCCTGCAGGTTGAGCAGCCACGCCGGCGGGGCGTCGCTGCCGCCTTTGGATCCGACGACCACGTAGTCGTCGCGGTCGCGGTGATAGAGGAGGGCTACCGTGCGCGGCCGGCCAGTCCTGCGTCCCGTTGTCTCCAGCAAGAGCATCGGCGCCTTGCCCAGCCGCCGGCCGATCCGGCCGCCAGTCCGCTCACAGATGAATTGGTGGACGCCGAGCACGCGCAGCCCAAGCAGGCGGTCAAACCTCGTCATCGGCACCGGCTGAGTCTAAAGAGCCCTGTCCGACGACGCCGGCGATCGCGCTTTACGCCTACATCCGTACCAACCCCGCAGTACTGCGCAATGCTGTACTATAGAATACTGAAAGTATGGTAAATAGCAGTCTGCTCAACACTGAAGAGGCCGCTCGCTTCCTGCGAGTGAGCCAGGCTTCGGTTCGCCGCTGGAGCGATTCCGGGCTGCTGCCCGCGCGTCGCGTGGGGCGCCGTCGCGAGCGTCGTTTCGCCGAAGGCGACCTCCTGCAGTTCCTGGGCCAAGCGTCGGGCGACCCCCGGCCGACCGTCCCCGCACCCTCGGCGGTAAACATCGGCAGCGCATCGGTTCCCTTGAGAACCCATCTCGCTCCGATCTATGGCACAGATCTCGGCGGCCTGAGGCTCACTGTTCCTTTCTTGGCCGATGGGTTGAGGGCAGCTCAGCCCTGCTTCCTCGTGGCGACCGGCGCTGTGCTTGAACGCTATGTCAGGGCCCTGACCGAAGAGCACGGCATCGACCTTGCAGCAGCCATGGAGCGTGGCCAGCTAACCATTGTTTCTTGGCCGGGTGCGACTGTGGCGGAAGCCATTGCCAACTGGGAAAAGGTATTCGCGAAGGCTCTCGCCGGCGGCACCACGGTCTTGCGTGTCGTGGGCGAGATGGCATGCGAGCGGTCGATGTTCGCGTCGGACGCCGAAATGGTCACTTACGAAGAAGCCTACGAATTCATGGCGAAGCGATTCCCTGCGGTCACCCTGTGTCAGTACGACGCTCGCGCATTCGGCGGCGAAATCTTGCTGCGGGCCCTCAAGGCCCACCCCGACCTGTTCGAGCAAAACCTCGGAGCTTTCCTGAACTAGAGGGGAAGCGTGGTAGAGCTCTCACCGCCGTTGGTCCTCGATATCGACTTCCTCTCTCTCTTGAGCGTGTTCAATCGTCGCCGACTGCTGGAGGGCTCGACCCGAATGGTCTACCCGGCCGGCACGATCGTGGTGCGTCCTGAGGGTCCGCCAATTGGATTCTTGCTCGAACGCGGCCTGGCCCGCGGGTACTGGAATCTCCCCGACGGGAGACAGGCGACCATCGGCTTCATCCACCCAAACGAGCTGAGCGGCGGTGCGGCGATGCTTGGCAATTCGCCGTGGACTTTCGTGCAGGTCATCACCGAGTCGACTCTGACCGCTCTCGACATGAACCGGGCTCGCGGCCTGGCGGAGACCGAGATCGAAGTCGCAGCTGCGATCAACGCACATCTGGCGATGCGAGTTCGAGATGCCTACCGACTGATCGCGATCCGCTCGTTGGGAAACATCCGGGAGCGGGTCGCTTACGACCTGCTCGATCGGGCCAGTCGATCTCAGCTTGATAGGGGCCGGCTCGAGGTTCTGGCGACGCAGGCCGATCTTGGTGACTCCATCGGCTCCTCGCGCGAGGTGATGAGCCGTGCCTTGAGAGATCTTCGCGTCGAGGGGATCGTCGAAACCGCGCCCGGAGTGGTCCGCATATTGAATCCCGAACGCCTGGCAGGCATCGTACGCACCTTTGTGATATGAGTCACATCTGCGACGCAAGTCACAGCGGCCACATGGCCACTG
>JBGPYE010000125.1:0-5648 GCA_041493095.1 Candidatus Dormibacteraceae bacterium | reverse complement strand
GTTGCGGCTTTGCACAAGAGGGGTCGAGCCCTCGTTGAGGTCGACCTCCGGGGTGGCGGGACCGATGGGCAGGTGCTCGCGGTAGCGAGCGATGACTCCCAAGTGCGCCTCGTCTAGAAAACGCGGATAAAAGACGAGACGGCATGCACCGGTTCGAGCGCGGCCATCCTGACGCGCGCTCGCTGAAGGCTGGCGTCGGGCGAAGGATGCGTGGTGACGACCAGCTCAACGGTCTGGTCCTGTGACCACGCGTCCTTCTGAATGAAGCTCGAGATGCTGACGCCCTCTTCAGCGAAGACCTGGCCGATCGCCGCCAGGACGCCGGCCCGGTCGTCAACGCGAATCCGGTAATAGGCGCGCGTCACCACCTCACCCATCGGCACGACCCCGATCCGGTCGTCGAAGCTGAACGACGGCCGGCTCTGCACGCCGCGACGAATCGAGCGGGCGAGGTCGATGAGATCGCCGACCACCGCCGACGCGGTGGGCCGGCCGCCGGCGCCCTGCCCCACGAGCAGGACCTGCCCGACCAGGTCGCCTTCAACAAAGACCGCGTTCTCGGCGCCTTCGACGCGAGCCAGAGGATGCTCGAGCGGGACCATCGCCGGGTGGACTCGGGCCTCGACCCGTCCTGGATGGCGCTGGGTGTGCGCGATGAGCTTGATCGCGAAGCCAAGCTCGCGCGCGTAGCGGAAGTCGACCGGCTCGACGCCCTCGATGCCCTCGCGATAGATCTCATCGGGACGCACCTTGATCTCGTAGGCGATCGACGCCAGGATCGCCAGCTTGTAGGTGGCGTCGAATCCGCCGACGTCATCGCTTGGATCCGCCTCGGCATAGCCGGCCGCCTGCGCCTCCGCGACCGCTTCGCTCAACGAGAGGCCGGCCGCCGCCATCCGGCCGAGCACGTAGTTGGTCGTCCCGTTGATGACGGCTGACACCCTTTCGATCCGGTTGGCTTGAAGATCCGTCCGGAAGGTGCTGATGAGCGGGATGCCGCCTCCAACCGCCGCCTCGAAATACAGGTCGACATTCTTCGCCACGGCCGCATCCAGGAGCTCAGGACCGTGCTTTGCCATCACGACCTTGTTGGCCGTGATCACGTGTTTGCCGGCGGCTAGGGCGCGTTCCAGGTAGCTGCGCATCGGTTCGTCGCCGCCGGCGACCTCCACCAGCACGTCGATCGCGGGATCTTCCAGCACGTCGGCTGGGTCGACGGTCAGCAAGTCAGGTGCGATCTCGACAGCGCGGCGCTTGTTCAAGTCCCGAACCAGCACGCGCTTCAGGCACAGCTCGACACCGGCGCGGCGGGAGAGCTGCGGCTGCCCCGTCAGCAACCGTTCTGCCACCTGCGATCCGACCGTGCCGAGTCCGATCAGCCCCACATTCAGGGGCTTGGCCGCCATAGTGCCGCTATTCTCCCTGCCGTGGCCCTGATCCTGCGCGAAGCCGACGTTCAGGAGGTAATCGAGATGGACGACATCATCGCGGTTGTGACAGCCGCGATGAAGGAGTTGGGCGAAGGCGTCGCCCAGAACGAGCCGCGCCGGCGGGTCTTTGCGCCCGGAGGGCTGCTCAACGTGATGTTCGCCTCGTATCCGGGCGGCCGGTGCACGGGGCTCAAGGCTTACACCATCGCCGATGGCCACGTTCGCTTTCTGGTCGTGCTCTTCGGGCTCGACGGTTCGATGGAAGCCCTGATCGAAGCCGACTTCATGGGCTCCTACCGGACCGGCGCCGCGACTGCAGTGGCAGTCAGGGCGCTCGCGGCTCCCGGTCCCGCGACAGTCGCCTTGATCGGAGCCGGCTGGCAGGCGGGCACCCAGGCGCTCGCTCTATCGCGGGTGCTCGAGATCAAAGAGCTGCGCGTCTTCAGCCGCGACGGGGATCGGCGCACCGCATTCGCGCGCGATCAGCAAGACCAGCTCGGAGTCCCAACCGTCGCCGCGGGCAGCGCTGAGCTTGCGGTGCGAGGTGCGGACGTGGTCGTCACGGTGACGACCAGCCCGAATCCGGTGATCGAGGATGCGTGGGTCGAGCCGCATGCAGTGGTCGTCGCCGCCGGCTCGAACTTCCGCAACCGCGCCGAGATACCGGCTGACCTGGTCGCCCGGGCCCAGACGGTCGTGGTCGACCAGCTGGCCGCCGCCAAGCTCGAGAGTGGGGACCTGATCGCCGCGCAGGAGGCAGGCCGGTTCGACTGGAGCCGCGCTGTCGAGCTGGGCGCGGTCATTGCCGGCAAGTGGCAGCGCCCGCCGACTCCTGGGATCACGCTTTTCGAGTCCCATGGGCTGGCGCTCTGGGACCTGGCCGCCGGCTCAGTCGTCCTGGCAGGCGCGCGGGAACGCGATCTGGGGGAAGAAGTCCGGCTTTTTTAGCCCTACGGGTGGATGTGCACGTCCACCGGCTGCGGCGCGAGGGCGCCCAGCTGCAGCGCCGACCCGATGATGTACGCCGCGATCAGGATCACGACGAGCGCCGCGCTGGCGGTGGTGTACACGACCCAGGGTGAAGGTCCGGTGCCGGCTAGCCGGATCAGGATGTCAGTCCAGTCAGGACCCCGTCGCGGAGTCCACGTGTCGACTTCCGCCCGGATCATCCGGCTGATGTCAGCTTCAGAGGGCAAATTGAACCCTCCCTGAGTGGTTTTATCTTCCACGTAGGGCACCTTCACTACTCGAACGCGTGGTGTCCAGTTCCTGGTCGCTCCCGATGGTTTTTCGCATGATGGCGACCGCTTTCGCGATCCTTGAGGCGACCGTGCCGGCGGGCACCCCGAGCACAGCGGCGATCTCCTCGCGGGTCAGTCCTTCGTAGTAATGGAGTACGACGGCCGCACGCAGCTTCGGGCTCAGGACCGCCATGGCCTTGCCGACGACGTCGCGGGCCTCGGCCCGGTCGTAGTCCCGGCGGTCCGGCGCCATGTACAGCCGGGCCGGCAGGAAGCGGGCTAGCTTCTGGCGCCGCAGGTGCGAGATGGCCAGGTTGATCCCGATCCGCCGAAGCCAGGCGCCAGGGGGCGCGGTCGGGGTGTAACGGTGCCGAGCGCGGTAGGCCCGCACGAAGGTCTCCTGGGTCAGGTCCTCGGCTGCCGCCGGGTCCATGACGACAGCCCGGATGGAGCGATAGACGGAGAGATACTCCTTGTCATACAGCTGCTTGAACTCGGTGGCAGGGTCGAGCTCCCGGCTCTCGGTCACCCGCTAAGTGTGAAGGCTGGGAATGGTCTTGTTGCTGATTGCGCGGCACACCTGCTCGATTACCGACTCAGGAGCGTGGTAGATGTCTCGGCGAAGACAACCGACGCCAAAATACCTCGGAAGTAAAGAGCGGTTTCCGCGCGGAAAGGACCCATGTAAGCCCATCGATAGGAGGTTTCCGCGCGGAAACGCTCAGTGGTGGGCGACCCGAGACTCGAACTCGGATGGGTTACCCCACACGCCCCTCAAACGTGCGCGTCTGCCAGTTCCGCCAGCCGCCCGGCTGCAGTCGGTTGATTTTACGGGACCAGCGCATTGGTACCCGCGGCAAGAGTCGAACTCGCAACCTCCTGATCCGAAGTCAGGCGCTCTATCCATTGAGCTACGCGGGCGCAGCCCACTTATGTTATGGAAGACGAGCGTTGCCCATAGGCCGGGTTAATCCCGGCCGTCACCCAATCGTGCACTTCCAAGCGCCTCCCAATCGTCGCCAGGAGTCCCCTGGTGAAAACGCAGTTTTCACCAGGCTGATTGAGCTACGCGAGCGGGGCCCACTCATGTTATGTAAGACGAGCGTTGCTCACAGGCCGGGTTAATCCCGGCCGTCACCCAATCGTGCACTTTCCAAGCGCCTCCCAAGCGTCGCCAGGAGTCCCCCTGGTGAAAACGCAGTTTTCACCAGGTTGATTGAGCTACGCGGGCGCGGCCCAATCGTAGGGCGCTCAGCCGACGGCGTATCGCTGGTGGTTCAAGCCCCAAGCCGCGTAACGCACCAGGCCGACCGCGCGGTAGCGCCGGCGCCGAGCCGATGTCTTACCCGACTCGATGGCCTCGCGAAGCGCCTCCGGCGTCTTGCCCGGAAACTCGGTGAACGCCCGGCCGACGGCGTCGAGGATGTGTGCGTCCGAGCATCCGAGCTCGGCCGCGCCAAGCCCCAGGTTGAGCCGGTGCGCCAGCTGGTTGAAGAGATAGAAACCCGGTGTCGCGTTCTCAACCTCGATCGCGTCGAAATCAAGCTCCGCGGCGAGCCATCCCACTCCATGAACCTGTCCGGTCCGCGTGGGCTTCTGTGTGCGCCAGAAAGGATGCGCGGCGACCGCGAGCCCGCCCTGGTCGTGAATCGCGTGGACCGTCGCTGCGGCTGACATTCCAGGGCGCACGCGGCGCTCGAGGAAAAGGGCGACGATGTGCCCGTCGCGACTGGACACCTCCTCGCCGACGATGACGTGAAACCTTGCGCGCTTGGCCGCATACTCGCGAGCCCGCAGCGCGCCTTCGATGGTGTCGTGATCTGTGACCGCGATCACATCGAGCCTTGCGCGGCGGGCGGCATGATCAACGAGTTCGTGAGGCGTGGGCCACCCGTCGCTGGAGGTCGTGTGCATGTGCAGGTCCGCTCGACCCGGAAAAGTCATGGGTGTGCATCCTACGCCCGGCGGGCTTACCATCGACCTTTCATGACCTTCTGATGAGGTTGGGTAGCTGGAGGTGTCGCCAGTGGAAGGCTTGATGCAGGATTACGAACTCTCTCTTCAGCATGTGCTCTGGCGGGTGGAGCGCTTGCACCAGAAGAAGGAGGTGGTGACAAAACGCGAGCAGGGCGTGCACCGCATGACCAATGGCGAGATGGTGCCGCGCGTCAACCAGCTGGCCGGCGCGCTCAAGCGTCTCGGCATCAAACCTGGTGATCGGGTCGCGACGCTCGCGTTCAACAACCACCGGCACCTCGAGCTCTACTACGCCGTGCCCTGCATGGGCGCCGTCCTGCACACGCTCAACCTCCGACTGTTTCCTCAGCACCTGGAATTCATCATTAATGACGCGGAAGACAAGGTTTTATTTGTCGATCAGGCCCTGCTTCCACTGCTCAAGCCCCTGCAGGGAAAGATGTCGAGTGTCAAACAGATCGTGTTGATGACCGACGCGCCGGCGGCTTCGCACAGCGAGAACGGTGTCGGCGAAATGCTCGACTATGAAGGCCTCCTGAATGCGGAGAGCGACGCGTACCCGTGGCCGAAGCTGTCCGAGCGTATGGCCGCGGCCATGTGCTACACGTCAGGCACCACCGGCAACCCGAAGGGCGTCGTCTACTCGCACCGCTCGCAGTTCATTCACACGATGGGTGTCCTGCAAGCCGACAACCTCGCTCTCCGGGAGCAGGAGGTCGTTCTCCCGATCGTTCCGATGTTTCACGCCAACAGCTGGGGACTCCCCTACGCATGCGGCATGGCCGGCTGCAAGGTCCTCCTGCCGGATCGATTCATGGGCGACGCCAAGTCCATTGTCGAGCTGGCCGAGGAAGAGGGCGCCACGATCCTCGCGGGCGTGCCGACGATCTGGCTCAACACCGCGAACTACTTGAAGGAAACTGGCAAGCGCCTGCCGAAGGTTCACACCGTGATCTGCGGCGGCTCAGCCGTCCCCCGCGCGCTGATGGAGGCGATGGAC
>JBGPYE010000210.1:0-3751 GCA_041493095.1 Candidatus Dormibacteraceae bacterium | reverse complement strand
CCTGGCTGGCCGGCCATCCATCGGTCCATGTCTTCTCCGAAGTCGGCATCTCGTTCCTCGACCGGCCGCCCGCCTTCGACGAATCCGTCAACAAGCGCCTGGAAGCTCTGGCCGCGCTCGCGCGCTCAGCCGAGGAGCCGACCGTAGTCGTCTCTTCACGGCGCGCGATGACTCGCCAGACCATCTCCCGGCGGGACCTTGAGGCCGGAACTCTTTTGCTTGCTCCCGGCATAGGCCCCGACCCGGTCGCCGTTGCCCACCGCCTGGTCGAGCTCGGATATTCGAGGGAGCCGCTGGTCGAAGACCGCGGGCAGTTCTCCCTGCGCGGCGGCATCCTCGACGTGTTTCCGTCGGCCGCCGATGCGCCGGTCCGAGCCGAATGGGAAGGCGACCTGATCGAAACGCTTCGACTGTTCGATCCCGAAAACCAACGCTCCGTCATGGCGATTCCGGAGGCTTCAATCAGGACTGGCCGAGAACTCCTGCTTGGGCCGGACCGCGGCTCATCGGCCGTCGCCCGACTGCGCGCATCGCTGGCGCTCGACAGCCTGCGGGCAGATGTGCGCTCAGAGTGGGAGGACGACCTGGCTCGCCTGGAAGCGGGCGCGGCTTTTCCGGGCCTGGAGTTCTACGCGGCATACCTCGACGCCTCGCGACCGTCTTTGCTCGACCACATTCCCGCGGGCGTAGGCGTGCTGGACTTCGACCCGGAGCGCCAGCTCGCGGACGCCCGTTCCGTCATCGAAGAAGCCGAGATGCTTGCGGCGGCAGAATCCGGCGGGGCCGAGCTCCCCCGAGGTTTCACGCTGCCCACGGTCGGCCTGGATCGCCTGAATGATTTCGCCGATCGGCCCCGGATTCGGCTGATGTCCGGCGAGTCCACCACGGATGCCGTAGACCTGGGCTGGGCCGAGCTCCAGCCTTTTGTCGGCCGGCCAAAGGCCGTCGCCGACTTTGCGGCGTTGAGTGAGTCCGCGACGGTGGTGTTCGCGACAGAACAGGCCGAGCGGCTGCGGGCCCTCCTCGACGAGAGTGGGGTCCGCGCACGAGTCTCAGATGTTGAGCTGGACCTCGACCTCGAGCTCAGGCCCGCATTGGAGCGGGCAGACATCGACATCGGCGCCGGCTGTTCGCAACCGGAAATCGGCTTTCACCTCGCCACCGATGCCGAGCTCTTCGGCCGTCTGCGCAGACCTTCGCGTTCGTCGCGGGGCAGTCGCACCCGAGCCCAGGATCTGACCAAGGAATTCACGCTCGACTTCGCTCCGGATGAGCTCGTCGTTCATGTCGATCACGGCATCGCTCGCTTCAAGGGGATGCGGCTCATCGAGTCTGAAGGCGCGCAGCGCGAGTACCTCGAGCTCGAGTACGCGGAGGGCGACAAGCTCTTCGTTCCCGTCGAGAACCTGGACCGCGTCCAGAAATATCTCGGAGGCGAAGGGCAGCCCGCGCTGCACCGCCTGGGCACCAGCGATTGGACCCGCGCGCGAGGACGCGCCCGAAAAGTGGTCCAGGACGTGGCCGACGAGCTGCTCAAGGTCTATGCGCTTCGAGAGGCCAGGCCGGGTATCGCATTCGCGCCCGACACCGCCTGGCAGCAGGAGCTCGAGGCGTCCTTTCCATTTGAAGAGACTCCGGACCAGGTCGCCGCGCTGGCGGAGATCAAAGCCGATATGGAGTCTGACCGGCCGATGGATCGCCTCCTTTGCGGCGACGTCGGGTTTGGTAAGACCGAGCTCGCTCTCCGCGCGGCGTTCAAGGCGGCGATGAGCGGGAAGCAAGTCGCGCTGCTCGCACCGACGACGGTGCTCGTTCAGCAGCATTTCCATGTCTTTCGTGAGCGGCTGCGCAAGTTCCCGGTCGTTGTCGAGATGCTTTCGCGATTCGTCGACGACGAAACCCAGGCTCGCACCATCGAAGGCATCAAGGCCGGTCAGGTTGACATCGTCGTCGGCACCCACCGGCTCCTGCAGCGAGATGTGCGCTTCAAGCGACTCGGTTTGCTGATCGTCGACGAGGAGCACCGGTTTGGCGTGATGCAGAAAGAGCGCCTGAAGAAGCTGCGCACGCAGCTGGACGTGCTCTCACTTTCGGCGACCCCGATACCGCGAACCCTGCACATGGCCGTGGGTGGAATCCGCGACATGAGCGTGATCCAGACCCCGCCGGAGGAACGCCAGCCGATCAAGACCTACGTCACTGCAGACGACGACGAGCTGGTCGGCGAGGCCATCACCCGCGAGCTGCAGCGCGGAGGCCAGGTTTATTACGTCCACAACCGGGTGCGAACGATCCAGAAGGCGGCGGAGCGGATCCGCCGGCTCGTGCCCAAGGCCCGCGTCGCGGTCGGCCACGGCCAGATGGGCGAGGACGAGCTGGCCAACGTGATGGTCGACTTCGAATCCGCGAAGCACGACGTGCTCGTCTGCACGACGATCATCGAGTCGGGCCTCGACATCCCGAACGTCAACACGATCATCGTCGAGCGCTCGGACCGTTTCGGCCTGGCCCAGCTTTACCAGCTGCGCGGCCGCGTAGGGCGTTCGGGAAGGCGTGCTTACGCCTACTTCCTTTATGACCCGCGGCGTTCGCTGACCGAGCAGGCCGACAAGCGGCTGGACGTAATCTCCGGGCTGCACGAGCTGGGGCAGGGTTTCAAGATCGCGCTGCGCGACCTCGAGATCCGAGGGGCGGGCAACCTGCTGGGTACCGAGCAACACGGTGCGATCGCGGCCGTCGGTTTCGAGATGTATCTACAGATGCTCCAGGGCGCTGTCGCCAAGATGCGCAGCGGTTCTGAGGAAACCGCCGTCGGCGATGTCCTATCGACGACCGAGATAAACCTCGACCTCCCGCTCGACCATTTCATTCCACGCTCTTACATTCGCGATGAGAAGCTGCGCCTCGGGGCTTACCGGCAGCTGGCTGGAACCGAAGACGAGCAAGAGCTCGATTCCATCCTGCGGTCGCTCGAGGACCGCTATGGTCCGGGGCCGGCGCAGCTCGACAACCTCGCCTACTCGTTACGCGTCAAGCTCCGTGGCCAGCGGATGGGTTTGCGCGGTGTGGTGGCGGAAGGCCACGACATCGTGATCCGAGTCGATCCGCAGCGATTCCTGGATGTGGAAGAGCTGTCGCGACGCATGCCAGGACGGTTCACCGTCGCGCCGAACCGCTTGAAGATGCGCCGGCAGGGTGAGGGCTGGCAGCAGGATCTTCTGCGTCTGCTCGACGAGATGGCAGAGTTGTACGAGTCGGCTCGCGGCGTCGCCTCGGTGCCTGGGCATTAGAGCCGCCATGCCAGAATCAAATCCCGTGTCTGACCCGAACGAAAAGCCGTACTTGCCAGGAATCGAAGCGATCTTCGAGGTCGTCGCCAGGCTGCGGGCGCCCGGAGGTTGCCCGTGGGATCGAGAGCAGACGCACGAATCGCTCCGACCTTATTTACTCGAGGAGACCTATGAGCTGCTCGAGGCGATCGACTCAGGCGACGACGCCAAGATGATGGAGGAGCTCGGCGACCTCCTGCTCCAGGTCGCGATGCACGCCGAGATCGCCGCTCAGGACAGCCGGTTCGACGCAGCCCAGGTGTCCGAGGCGGTCGCGGCAAAGATGGTCGCGCGTCACCCCCACGTCTTCGGCTCGACCTCAGTCGCCGACGCCGACGAGGTGCTTCGCAACTGGGAGCACCAGAAAGCTCACGAGGCTCGCAAGGCGGGCAAGGATGAATCGGTGGTCGATCGGGTTCCGG
>JBGPYE010000131.1:0-5477 GCA_041493095.1 Candidatus Dormibacteraceae bacterium | reverse complement strand
GTCGACGCGATGGGCGCGCGGGTGGCGCCCGACCTGTCGCTCTTTATGAACGCCACAGTCGGACATGCGAGGCTCGCGACGACCGAAGGCCAGCTGGCCGCGGAGTCGTGGTATTCGCGCTTTGATGAGGCGGCCAAGAACCGCCAGCGCGAGCTCGGACTTGATCTGATGCGGTTGCTCGTGTCCTACCTGGGCGACACAAACAAGGAGTGGACGCCGGAGATTGCGACGGTCGGGCGGCGATACGCAGAGCTCACGAAGGCCGCCGGCCTTTCACTGAGCGACGCGATGCGGGCATTTCATCTTTTCGAAGGACTGGTGCGCTCGAGCGTGGACCAGGTCACCGCGGCCCACGTCGGCGGGGAGCGGGACCTCGAGCACCACGTCGGTTGGTTCTTGAATGAGGTGCGGGTGGCGATGGTGGAATCGTTTGGGGAGGTTGGTGAGTGAACGTGCTGAACGTGGTGCTGCCACTTGGCTCGTCGGTGCTGAGCTTTGTCTTCGCGGCGATGGTCTTCGATCAGTGGCTGCAGCGACGCCACAGCTTTCAGCTCGTTTGGGCGATCGGCCTCCTCTGGTACGGCATCAGCGCGGGGTGCGAGTTCGTCGGCAGCGCATTCGGCTGGAGCGGACCGCTGTATCGCACCTGGTATCTGATCGGAGCCTTCTTCGTGGCCGCCTACCTGGGCGCGGGGTCGATCTACCTGCTGCGCAAGACGCGCTTCGGCTACTTCGCGGGAGCGACGGTCCTCATCGGCGGAATCCTTTCGCTGCTCTTCACGCACGCGACCGTGCGGGGCACCAACACGCCGCTATATCCAGGTTCAGCGACTGCCGGCATGGTCGCGTTCATCGTCGCCCTGGTCGGCGGGGTCGCCATCATCGCCGCGACGGCACTGCGCCGCCCGCTGGCCGCGCACATCGCGATGGCCGTGCTGGTAGTCGGCTCGATCGCGGCCGTCTACCTGACCTTCAGCGCGCCGTTGGCCGCCCCGGGTTGGGCGCTCGACCCCAACACACATGTGCCTGTGGGTTCGGCCTTCCCGGGTTACGTTCGGGTCCTGACAGGGCCGTTCAACATCGCGGGCGCGCTGTGCCTAGTCTTCGGAGCGATCTTCTCGGCGTACGTCTACATGCCAAAGCGGAAGGTGCTGCGGGCCAAGGTGAAGATTCCGGTGGTCGCCCAACTGTATGGAGCAACCGCGATCGCAGTGAACCTGGTGGCCTCCCTGCCGGTCGCCGTGCCCGAGCTCGTGCGCGGCAAGGTCAACTCGCGCGTGCCCGCCACGATCCTGATCGCGGCCGGCGCGTTAATCCCAGGCGTGACGAGCGGCCTCAACCGGTTCGGCGTCACGTGGTCGTTCTTCCTGGGCGAGTTCCTGGGCGTGCTGCTGATCTTCGCCGGCTTCCTCGTGAGTGAGGAGGTCTTCCGCAACGTCCGTCTCATCGCCGTGATCTGGTCGCGGCCGTCAGCGCTCGAACGTGAGGTTGGTTAGTCCGGTCCCTTACCTTCCCTGAACGTCTGACCCCCGCGAGCGGCCTCGACCGCCTCCCGCGTTTCCATGAGGATGAAAACGAGTAGGGCGAGGGCGGCCACGTACTCGGCCCACCACCACCCGGCAAGCAGATTGAGGGCGGTACCGGCAAGCGTCGCCGCGGCCATGTAGGCGCAGGTCAGCGTCTCGGCGATGTCGGCTCGAAGCGCCGCGCTGCCGATGGCTGCGTTGGCGACATGCTTGCGCCAGGCCAGAATCGGCATCACCAGCACCGCGGTTACAGACACCGCCACGCCCAGCACCGATCCTTCCGGGTGCAGCCTCAAAACCAGGCCGCCCACGCCGACGAACACCAGGTAAGCGCAAAGGAGCACAAGCAGCACCGCGGAGACCTGGGTCGCGCGGCGCTCCATTCCTTCTATGCGTGCGGTGCCGGAGCCGCGCGCCTCGGCTGAGAGCCACCACAGTAGCGTCACGCCGCTGAGCAGCTCGATGACGCTGTCGAAACCGAACGCTGTCAACAGCACGCTCTTAGCGGCGATGCCGGCGCCAATCGCAAGCGCTGCTTCAAGTGCCATCCAGACCACGGTGATGACTTCCAGGCGGACGCCGGCCCGGAGAGCCGCCTTCAACCCTGCGGTGTCTTGCGTCAGCTATTCCCGTTCAAGTTGTGAACGCCGTTTCTGATGAGCCTCGCGTAGGCCAGCCCGCTGTCTTTGACCGTGCGGACCTGGGTGTCGAAGTCCACGTGTACGATTCCGAACCTCTTCTGGAAACCCCATGCCCACTCGAAGTTGTCGAGCAAAGACCACAGGAAATAGCCCCGCACGTCAGCGCCCTCGGCAACGGCATCCGCGACCGCGTTCAGGTGTTGAAGGATGTACGCGGTCCGATCCGGGTCGTGCACGTGGCCGTCTTCGTCGACGGTATCGCCGTTGTACGCGCCGCCGTTCTCGGTCACGTAAAGCGGAGGCAGATTCGGATACTCGCGCCCGAGCCGGACGAGCAAGGCACGCAGCCCGTCGGGATTGACCTCCCAGTCCATCGCGGTGCGGGGCAGGTCACGGCGCGGGAAAGTCACGTATTCGGAGCCGACGAACGGAGATGACTTCGGGCGGGGTGTTGGCTCCATGTTCCGGTGCGCCCCGTTGGGCAACGGGTGCCCGCTGACATTGTCATCGTGGTAGTAGTTGACGCCCAGGAAGTCGATCGGCCCACCGATGAGCTGAAGGTCGCCATCCTGAACCAGCTCCGCCAGCCCGTAATCTCGGACATCGTCGAGCAGGTCGGCCGGGTAACGCGACAGCAGGATGGGCTCGATGTACATGCGGTTGGCGAGCGCGTCGATCCTGCGTGCCGCCTCGATATCCACCGGGTCGGCCGGGGAATTGGGTATCGCCGTGGTCATGTTGAGGGTGATGCCGACTTTCTCGGCGCCGAGCTCCCGTAGAGCCTTCAGAGCCAGGCCGTGCGCGAGGTGCTGGTGGTGGACCGCAGCCAGCGCCGCGCGGGGGTCGCGCAGCCCAGGGGCATGCTCGCCACCCGCGTACGCGATCAGCGAGGAACACAGCGGCTCGTTGAAAGTCGTCCAATGGGTGACGCGATCGCCAAGCGCATCGTGCACGACCGCCGCGTATTCGCGGAAACGATAGGCGGTGTCGCGGTTCGCCCAGCCGCCGTCCTCCTGGAGGCTCTGCGGCAGGTCCCAGTGGTAGAGGGTGAGCCAGGGCAGGATGCCTGCCTCGAGCAGCTCGTCCACCAGCCGGCTGTAGAAGTCGAGGCCTTTGTGGTTGACGCCACGATCACTCGGCTTGACCCGCGCCCAGCTCGTCGAGAATCGGTACGCGCCGAGGCCAAGTTCCTTCATCAGCGCGACATCCTGGGGCATCCGGTGATAGTGATCCACGGCGACCTCAGGGGTGTCGCCTCCGGCGACGGCCCCAGGCACGCGCGCGAAGGTGTCCCAGATCGAGTCCTCTTTACCGTCCTCATGCGCCGCGCCCTCGATCTGGGCGGCAGCCGTCGCCGAACCCCAAAGGAAGCCGGGTGGAAGTTGCAGCTCCACCTATCCCTTCACCGCCCCGTGCATGATCCCCTCCACGAGCTGCTTGCCCGCGAACGCGAACAGGATGAGCAGCGGGACCGTGGCCAGCAACACCCCAGCGAGCACGATCGAATAATCGACGAAGTAGTTCGCTTGAAGCGTGGCCAGCGACACGGGGAGCGTCGGGTTCGACTGGTTCAGCACGATGAAAGGCCAGAAGAAGTTGGTCCAGGTCATGATGAAGGTGAAGAGGGCCAGCATCGCCGCCGCGGGCCGAGCGGCCGGCAGGGCGATGTGCCAGAAGGTGCGGAACATGCTCGCCCCGTCGATCCGTCCAGCCTCGACCAGCTCGTCGGGGAGCGCCTGAGCGATGTACTGCGTCATCCAGAAGACGCCGAACGCGGTGACCAGGCCGGGGACGATCACCGCCCCGAGCGTGCCGGTCCAGCCGAATGCCGACATGGCGATGAATAGGGGCACTACGCTGAGCTGAGTCGGCACGCACATCGTGCCGATGACAAAGAGCAGCATGCCCCTCTGGCCGCTGAACCGACCCTTGGCGAAGGCGAAACCCGCCAGAGTGGAAAAGAAGACGACGGACGCGGACACAACGGTTGAAACGATGATGCTGTTGGTCAGCGCCTTCCAGAAGTTGACGCTCTCGTTGTTGAGCACTGAGGCGGCGTTGTGGAGGAAATTTCCTCCCGGCCACCAGGACATGTTTGTGTCGCTGAGTGTGCCTCCGTTGCCGCTGCCGATCAGGAATGACCAGTAGAACGGGAAGAGGGACGCGACCAGGATTGCGGCGAGGAACCCGTAGACCAGGACGCCCGGGCGCTGGGCGATCCGCGCCTTGGCCCGGCGTCGCTTGACCCCGGAAACCAGCACGGTCATGTCGCCCGCTCCTCATTGCTGGCGATGCGGCGGGTGATGGCGAGGTTGACGAGCCCGATCGCGATGATCACCACGAACAGGAGCCACGCCACCGACGCGGCGCGGCCGAAGTTCAGCTGATTCCAACCCAGCTTGTAGAGGTAGATGGTCATCGTCATCCACTGCTGGTTTTCTCCCCCAAGGCCGTTCTGGTCATACAGCCGCGGCTCGTCGAAAATCTGGAGCCCGCCGATCGTGGCGGTGATGATCACGAAGATCAGAGTCGGCCGCAGCTGGGGGACCGTGATCCTGAAAAAGCGACTGAGTCGCCCCGCTCCGTCGATCGCCGCTGACTCATAGAGGTCGCGCGGGATGGCCTGCATTCCGGCGAGCAGGATCAGGGCGTTGTAGCCCGTCCAGCGGAAGTTGACCATCGTCGCGATGGCCACGTGGCTGGCGAACGGGTCGGTGTGCCACAGGATGGGTGCGATACCGACGTCGGCGAGCGTCCTGTTGACGAGGCCGTACCTCTCGCCAAACATGCTGCCGAAGATAAGCGCCACAGCCACCGGCATGACGATGAACGGCAGCAGGACACTCATGCGCCAGAACGTCTTGTTGCGTAGGTTGTTGTCGAGGACCGCCGCGATGACGATCGCGGCCACGAGCTGGGGCACCGCCGACACCAGGAAGATGCTGAGGGTGTTGCGCAGAGCGACCCAGAACTGCCTCTGCCGTAAGACGAAAGCGAAGTTGTCGAAGCCCACCCACTTGCCCTGGCCACCGAGGAGGTCCCATTGATGGACAGCGACCCACCCGGTGTACAGCAACGGGAAGAGCCCCACGAGCGCGAAGAGGATGAAGAACGGAGAGACGAAGAGGTAAGGCGAGAACTTGACGTCCCAGCGGCCCAGGTTTTCCCTGAACGCGAGCCTCTTGCGCGTGCGCTCCTGGACCACAAGGGACGAGGTTGTCATAAGTAGCTCCTCGGTGGATTTGGCAAGGCGGGGTCGGACTGGGCCGCCGAGGCGGCCCAGTCTGTCGTGAGCGAACTCTGAGGGGTT
>JBGPYE010000271.1:0-2514 GCA_041493095.1 Candidatus Dormibacteraceae bacterium | reverse complement strand
CGTACGGCTTGGTCCAGCTGAGCATCCTCTGGAAGACGGGCCAGCGCCGGAACATGCCGCCCGGGGCAGGGTCCTCGGAAATGACGGCATGCTCGACGCCGAGGCGTTGGAGGCTGTAGCTGAGCTGCAGGCCACCGGGACCGCTGCCGACGACGACCAGGGGATAACGGCCCGGTGGAAATGGCCTCTCGGTCAGCTGTGCCACCCGATCGTGCTGCGCAGCTTTCGCGCCTCCCCCTGCAGGACCCGGTACATCACGCGCGGGTTCGCGACGAGAAACGCCTCGAGCTGCGACGCAGGCATGACCAGGCAGCGCAACGTGTGCTCAGCAACGATGTCGGCCGTGGGGGGCACTCCTAGCAAGCAGGAAATTTCGCCGAAGAAATCGCCAGGTCTCAGCGAGTCTCGTTTCTTTCCATCGACTTGTATGACCGCGCTGCCCTCGAGGATGATGTAGAAGCTCGAACCGGTGAATCCCTGCCGCAGGATGCGGTCGCCCTCGCCAAACCAGGCTTCTTCGAAAACGCGCGCGATGAGGTCGAGCTCGGGAGTGGTCAGGCCGCCGAAGAGCGAGAACCCCGAGATGATCTCGACGACGTCGTCACGAACATCCATGTCAGAGGCTCCCTACTGTTCGAGCGATCGCTGGACCAGGGTGATGTCCATCCAGCGGTCGAACTTGTTCGCCGCGTCGCGAATCGTTCCGACGACCTCGAAGCCGAGCCGCGAGTGCAGCGCGAGCCCCGAACGGTTGTCGGTCGCGATGGTGGCGACGATGGTGCGATAGCCCAGGCCTTGTGCATCTTTGATCAGCTCGGTCAGAAGGGTGCGGCCGATGCCGCGGCCCTGGTGCACCGGGTCGACGTAGACGAGATCCTCGACGACGTCGAAGCCGCGCTGCTTCCAGGGAAACAGGCGCGCCCAACCGATCACGCCGCTCTCGTCGGTGCACACGATCAGCTTGGAGCGCTTGCCGTGGGCCTCCCACCAGGCGGCGGCCTCCGCGTCGTCGAGTGGCTCCGAGTCGATGGTGGCGAACGTCTGGTTGACGGCCCAGTTGTAGAGGCCGACGATCGCGCCGAGGTCGGCGTGCGTGGCGGGCCGGATGGCAAACGACCTGGTCGCCTTCGCCATTACGTGGCCAACATTACACGGAGCTCATTGCAGGTGAATCCGCTCGGGGGTCACCTTCACGATGACGCGTGTCTGGTCCGGGCGAAAGCCCTTGAAAGGCCGTCGGGTGTACAGGCGAGCCAGCTTGTCGATGTGCTCCCTCGCGCCCTCATGGATCATCTCGGCCCGACCCCGGATCGCGAGCACGTCCTTGTAAGGGTGCTTGGGGTCGAGGACGGTGATGGCGACGCGGGGATCGCGCTCGAGATTGCGGGCCTTCAGACGCGGGAAAGCGGTGTTGAAGTAGATGTACTTGCCGTCGGTCTCGATCCAGACGACGGTGGCTTCGGGGCTCCCGTCCGGCATGACCGTGGCGACGGTGGCGAAGTGCCGGGCGTTCAAGATTCGAACTTGCCGCTTAGTAAGAGCAACCACGTCGGATGAGTCTGATACCTTCCGGGACGTGATCACGGAACGCAAGAAGCCCTCTCTCAAAACCCCGCTTCCTGGGCCCAAAGCCGCGGATCTGATCGCCCGGGACGCCAGGGCGATGTCCCCCAGCTTCACCCGGGCCTACCCCTTCGTCATGGAAAGGGGCGAGGGGTGTTGGGTGACCGACGTGGACGGCAACCGGTTCCTGGACTTCACGGCGGGTATCGCCGTGGTCACCACCGGCCACTCGCATCCCAGGGTGGTGGCGGCGATCGAGGAGCAAACCAGGCGGTTCATCCACATGTCGGGCACCGACTTCTACTACAGCACAGAGATCGAACTCGCCGAGCGGCTGGAGGCGAAGATCCTTCCCGGCACCCCGGCCAAGGTGTTCTTCACCAACTCGGGCGCCGAGGCGATCGAGGGCGCGATGAAGCTGGCGCGCTTCACTAGCGGCCGGCCGAGCTACATCGCCTTCATCGGCGCGTTCCACGGCCGCACCTTCGGCGCGTTGTCGCTGACCGCGTCGAAAGCGAGCCAGAGGCGGCGCTTTGCGCCACTACTGTCGTCGGTGTTTCACGCACCTTTTCCGGCCGCGGCCCGCGGTGTGACCACGGACGAGACCATGGCCCGACTCGAGGAGCTGTTCGCAACGGTCGCACCGCCCGAAAGCGTGGCGGCCGTCTTCGTCGAGCCGATCCAGGGTGAGGGCGGCTACCTGGTGCCTCCGGATGACTTCCTGCCGCGGCTGCGCGAGCTGACGCTGAAGCACGGGATCCTGCTTGTCGCGGACGAGGTGCAGTCGGGCATGGGCCGGACCGGAAAGTTGCTCGCGGTCGAGCATTGGGGCGTGGAGCCTGACATCGTGTGCCTGGCGAAGGGCATCGCTTCGGGCCTGCCATTGGGCGCGTTCATCGCGCGGGCGGAGCAGATGAACTGGCCGCCCGGATCCCACGGCAGCACGTTTGG
>JBGPYE010000036.1:0-9122 GCA_041493095.1 Candidatus Dormibacteraceae bacterium | reverse complement strand
TACTCCATCGTTCAGGTGCCGGCCGGCATCCCGGTCGCTACGGTGGCCATCGGCGAAGCGGGCGCCAAAAACGCGGCCTGGCTCGCCGCTCGGATCCTGGCACTCGGCGACGAGGCCGTGGAAGGGCGGCACGCGGAAAAGCGAGCGGCCCTCGCCCAGTAGCTGATGGACAAGAAGAAAGCTCGCGTCCGGCTCATCGACACCACGTTCCGTGACGCACAGCAGTCGCTGCTAGGTGGCAACCTGAGGAGCGAGGAGATCATCCCGATCGCCGCGAAGATGGACGCCATCGGGTTCGCTGCGATGGAGGCTTTCGGTGGCGCGACTTTCGAGACTCAGCTCCGGCGTCACGAAGATCCGTGGGACTACCTGCGCAAGCTGGGGAAGGTCACACCGAACACGCCCATCCAGGCGCTGATCCGCGGCCAGAATCTCGTCTCCAAGCGCAACTTCGCCGATGACGTGGTCGAGCTCTTCGTCAAGCACGCGGTCAAATGTGGAGTTGATGTGTTCCGAGTCTTCGACCCACTCAACGACTTGCGCAATATGGAATCGGCGATCGGGGCTGCGCTGAAAGCGAAGAAGCAGGTGCAGGGTGCGCTGAGCTACGCGGTGTCGCCCGCTCACAACCTCGAGCTCTGGGGTTCGCTGGCCAAGGGCCTGGTCGACATGGGTTGCCACGAGATCGTGATCAAGGACACGTCTGGACTGCTCAGCCCTCAAGCGACGTGGGAGCTCGTGACGACTTTGAAGCAGGCCGTCAACGTGCCGATCGACGTGCACTCGCACTGCTCGAGCGGCATGGCCCCCATGGCGTACATGGCGGCCGTCGAGGCCGGGGCTGAGCTGCTGGACGTCGCCATGTCGCCTCTTGCATGGGGTACGTCGCAGCCTGCGGCCGAGAGCGTGGTCGCGGCGCTGGCGGGCGGGGAGTACGACACCGGATTGAAGCTCGACACTATGTGGGACGTCCAGCACGACGTGGAGGAGCTCAAGAAACGTCACCTCGAGCACCTCAACCCCGTCGCCGACCGTGTCGACGCAAGCATCCTCCGCTACCAGATGCCCGGCCAGATGCTGGAGGACATTTACCACCAGCTCGGCGCGCACAACGCGGGCGCCCGTATCGCCGAGGTCATGGAGGAAGCCAACCGCGTGCGGCGCGAGCTCGGATATCCACCGCTGGTAGCTCCGATCCGGCAGATGATCGCGACGCAGGCGGTCTACAACGTGATCGGCGGCGACCGCTACGCCACGGTGACCCAGGAGCTGAAGGATTACCTGCAGGGTCTTTACGGACGGCCGCCTGCTCCGGCCGATCACGAGCTGCGCCGGCTCGTCCTCGGTCGGGAAGAGCCCATCACGATCCGTCCCGCGGACCTGCTCGAGCCCCAGGTCGAGATCGCTCGCCAGCAGGTGAGAAAGCTGGGCTACGACCCGAGCGATGACAACGTGCTGATCCACCTGATGTTTCCGACAGTTGCGCAGGAGTACCTGCGCGGGCCCAAACCAAAGTCCGGGTCAAAGCCTGAGCCGGCGCTGGTCCAGGCGGCTCCTTCACCCGCGCCCGAGCCGGACCCGCCCCCTGCCCCGCCGGTCTCGGTCGCGGAGTTCGACGTCGAGGTGGAAGGCGAGGTCTTCAAGGTGCGGGTCAGCGGCGCCGGGATGACGGTGATGTCCGGCACCGGCGCGGGGTCTGCCCCGGGCGACACCAGCGCGCCCCCGGCAAAGAATTCAGAAGGGACCGTGATCGCTCCCATGCAGGGATTGATCGTCAAGATCCCGGTCAAGGCGGGTGACGCCGTCAAGCTGGGCGACGTGGTCGCCGTGCTGGAGGCGATGAAGATGCAGAACGACATCGTCACCACCGTGGCCGGCCGCGTCAGCCAGGTCTACGTCAAAGAAGGCGAGGTCGTCAGCCCCAACCAACCGCTACTCGCAGTCGGTTGAAAAAGAAGCTCTTTAACAAGATTCTCGTCGCGAATCGCGGCGAGATCGCGATCCGCGTCATGCGGGCGTGCCGCGAGCTAGGCATCCCGACGGCCGCGGTGTACTCGGACGCCGATCGAAACGCGATCCACGTCCGCTACGCCGATGAGGCCCACCACATCGGTGGCGCTGCGCCGACAGAGTCCTATCTCCAGCTCGAGCGCATCGTCAAGGTCGCGCACGACTGTGGCGCCGACGCGATTCATCCGGGCTACGGTTTTCTCTCCGAGAAAGCTGCGTTCCCGGAGGCATGCGAGGCAGCCGGGATTCGATTCATCGGACCGCCCGCCTCTGCGATGCGCGCCCTGAGCTCAAAGCTCGCGGCGCGCCAGCTCGCCACCGAGCACGGTGTGCCCGTCACACCAGGCAGTGGCGCGATCGAGCCGTCCGCCGCGGCTGCCGCGGCAAAGGCGATCGGCTTCCCAGTCATGGTCAAGCCGTCGGGCGGCGGTGGCGGGATCGGGATGAAGGTGGTCGAGTCAGCAGGCGAGCTGGCGGCCGCGGTCGAGAGCAGCGCGCAGGCAGCGCGCTCGGCCTTCGGTGACCCCACCGTCTACATAGAGCGCTACATCCGCAGGCCGCGGCACATCGAGATCCAGGTCATCTGCGACAGCCACGGCAACGCCGTCCACCTGGGTGAGCGCGAATGCTCGATCCAGCGCCGGCACCAGAAGATCATGGAGGAGACGCCGTCGCCCGCCGTCACGCCCGAAATTCGAACCGCGATGGGCGACGCGGCGATCCGTGCCGCAAGGGCCTCCGGTTACGTCAACGCGGGCACGGTGGAATTCATCTTCAGCGAGGGCGAGTTCTTCTTCCTCGAGGTCAACGCGCGGCTGCAGGTCGAGCATCCGATCACTGAAGCCGTGACCGGTATCGACATCGTCAAAGAACAGATCCGCATCGCGGCCGGCATGGAGTTGAGCTTCAAGCAGCCGGATGTGACCTGGACGGGGCATTCCATCGAGATGCGTATCAACGCGGAAGACCCGCTGCGCAAGTTCCTGCCCAACCCCAAGCGCATCGCGCGCTGGGTGGCGCCGGCCGGGCCCGGGGTGCGCGTGGACTCCGGCTTCGGCCCAGGATCCGACGTTCCTCCGTATTACGACTCGCTGGTCGCCAAGCTGATCGTTCACGGAAGCGATCGCGCGGAGGCGATCGCGCGCGCCGGCCGGGCGCTGCGCGAATTTGTCCTGGTCGGCCCCGCCACCACGATCAACTATCACCGCGCCATCCTCGAGAGCCCGGATTTTCGTTCCGGAAACCTCAGCACCCGTTTCATCGAAGAGCATCCACAGCTCCTCGACCAGGCCAAGAAGTTCGCGGGTGACACATCGCCGTTCGACTACGGACCCGACCCTCGACATGTGGCCGCTGCCGCCGCGGCCGTTGCGGCGGTGGTGAACCGATAACCACGCTCCGCCACCCTCCGAACGGCCGGCCGTTCGAGGTCGTGTCCACGAGCATCGCGGGGCGCTCTGGCCCGTTCGCGCTTCGCGAGGACACGATCAGCTTTCCGGATGGGGCGGAAGCCGTCTACACGGTGCTGGCCAACCCGGACTCGGCGTTCATCGTTCCGTTTCTCGACAACGGCGACACCGTGCTCGTCCGCCAATGGCGTCATGCGTGGGAGGAGTCGTCGTGGGAGGTGCCGGCGGGCACTTTCAACGACGGGGAGGAGCCACTCGAATGCGCGAGGCGGGAGCTGGCTGAGGAGACTGGACTCGTCGGCGCCCGTTACACGTCGTTAGGGGTGGTGCACGGCGCCGCGTTCCTGACCGGTCGTGCGCACATGTTCCTCGCCGAATCGATCACCGAGGTGGAGCGCAACCCGGAGTCCTACGAGCAGGACATGGAGGTGCTGCGCCTGCCGTTCACCGACGCGCTCGAGGCGGCGCTGAGCGGGCAGATCGTCCATTCGGGCTCGGTCACCGCGCTGAGCCGCGCGGCGCGCGCGCTGAAGCGGATCTAGCTCGCGATCGGAGCTGCCGACGGCAACGGCAGCGCGGGGGATGGAGACGCCGACACACTGCCCGCGCTTTTGCGATTCTTCTGGTTCTTGAGCGCCGGGCCGGCCAGCTGAAGGCTGTACTCGGAGGCGACGTTATGGCCGAGCACGTCGCGCACGGTGGTCAGGACCACTAGCTTGTACTGGGCGCCCGGCTTGAGATCCAGGCCCGTGATCGTCACGGTTCGATTGGCATAGGTGGCGGTAGCGTCGACCTGCTTGCCCTTGGAGTCGAGCACCAGCACGCCGTCGGTAACCGTTCCCGGATCCAGGTCGCTGTCGAAGGTGACCTTGATGCTGTCCGCCGCGACGACAACGCCGACGACCTCGGCACCCTTGCCCAGGTCGCGGTGCGCGCCCGCCGTCGCCTGGTCGATGAGGAACTGCTTGGTCGTCGCGTCGCGGATGACCGTCAGGGTCTCCTCGAAGTCGCTGACGTCGAGCTTCCCGTGCGTCAGCACGAGGCGGACCACAAACGTCGCGGTGTCCGGTTGGTTGCTCGTGATTGTCTCCGTGAGGATGTAGAACCGGGTGAAGCGTGGGTCGCCGGCGATGACGAGGCTCATCTGACCGCTGGCATAAGCATGCTTTCCGTTGTCGTCGAGGAAGGTCGTCGCCTGGTCCGCCAGTCCCTTCTGGCGCGCCTGCATGAACGAGTTGACCACCACTGCGGCCTGCTCCAGGACAGTCGGCTGGGCCGGAAGCGCTGGCGCTGTGGCGGTCCAGAGAGCGCCCCCCCGGAAGAAGATGAACGCAGCGCCGTTCGGCGCCCATGCCGGCAGGTGGTAGGTCCCGTTTGCCATCTTCGTCAGGGCCGAACCGTCCGGGCGAACCTGGTACAGGTCGGTGTCGCTGCCCAGCAGGATTGCGTCTTGGCTCGACCAGCTCGCTTCTGCGCTCGGAAGCGTGCCCACGCTGTTTCCCAGCAGGTCTGAAACGACCAGGGCGTCCCCATTTGCATACATCAGCTCAGCGCCGCTCGGCGACCAGCCGTAGAAAGGTGGGTCGGCCTGTCCGATCTGAGTGCTCTTCCCGGTCGCGAGGTCCAGCAGGAAGAGGTTCTGGTCCAACCGGTAAGCAATGTGGGTGCCGTCGGGCGAGACCGAGATCACTGTCACGTCACCGCTTTTCGGAAGCGGAGCGAGCTGGGCCGGCGCGGTCGCGCCCTCCGTGTAAACCCCATCGGCGGCGGTCCAAACGAGCTTGTCCTTTGCCCAGCCGACGAGGGTAGCGGCCGGCGTGACCACGAGCTCCGATGTCGTTCCAACGGCAAACGTGAGCACCTCGATCTTGCCGCCGCGGATGTAGGCGAGGCGATCGCCGGCGGGGGAGATCGACGGAGACGAAGCGCCGTCGGCGGCGACGATTTGCACGTCTCCGCCCTTGGCGGGCACAAGCTCGAGGGCTCCCTTCGAGTTGACGAAGTAGACAGTCGACGAATCCACCGACCACTGCACAGGTGACGTGACGTTGCCGCCGAGCGGCGCGAGTTGGTGCTCGCCAGTCAGCAGCGAGCCTGAGGTGACGGGCGTGCGAGGCGTGGGCGTAGGTGACGGATTAGGGGCCGCCGGCGGTTGCGTGACGAACGTGATCGTCTGCGCCGCGGCAAGCGGCTTGCCGGACGCCGTTGTCGCGCCGGGCCCGATCGTCACCTGGTACTGCGTGTTCGGCGCCAGGTTGCCGCTCGTCGGCAGCACAGAAAGCGTGTCGGAAGAGGCCGACCAGGCGAACGACACGTTGGTCGCCGGCGTGATCTGAACCGCAGACTCCGTCGACTGGTGGTTCATCGGCTGGTTGAACGAGACAAGGATCGGCTGCTGCAAGGCCACGCCGTGGGTGCCGTCCAACGAGCTGCTGACGACCAGCGTGTTGACGCCGGCCGGCTGGTAGAACATGAACACGACGACCGACGCGATCAGGAGCAGGCCGGCGGTGGCGCCGATCCACGCCAACCCCGGAGGCGCAAAGACTCGCCGCCACAACGAAGGCCGGCCCTCACCCATCTCCCAGGCCGCCTGCATCAGCTGCCGGCGCAGGCCGGAGCGGAACGCGTCGTCAATGGGCGGCTCGGGCCGGCTGGCCGCGCTCAGCAATTCGCCGAGGCGCCGCAGTTCCTGGTCCTGCAGGATGTCGTCGAGCTCTGGGTCGTAGCGCGCGTTCATTCGACCGGCCTCAACGCGTCGGCGTCTTCGCGAAGCCGGCTCACGCCTCGATGGATCAGGAGCTTGACGGCGCCGGCCGACTTGCCCATCGCGAGCGCGATGTCCTCGATCTTCATGTCCTCCTGGAACTTGAGCACCAGGGCCGTGCGCTGCTGAACTGGCAGGCCCTCGACGAGCGTCCAGATGCGGCGAATCTCGTCTCGGTGGGCGGCGAGGTCCTCGAGCGCGGGGCCGGCGACCGATAGGTCATGGAAGTCATCGAGCGGCTGGGCAGGCCGCAGCGTGCGATAGCGGTCCGCAATGGCGTTCACCGCGATCTGGTACAGCCAGGCAGCAAAAGGCCGCCCCGTGTCCTGGTATCGGGGCATGGCCTTCAGAGCCTTCATAAAGATCTCCGAAGTGACGTCTTCTGCCGCTGTTTGCTCCCTCACTCTTGAATACACAAACCGATAGATCTGCTGAAAGTGCCGGTCGTAGAGCGCCCCGAACTGCCGAGGATCTCGCTTTGCGAGCTCGACGAGCTCACGCTCGTCCTCGCGCGGCAAGTCGCTCACCGGCCCATCAGCCTGTGGCGGTTCAAACGGGGGCCTTCATAAGGTGGTTACGAGCTTCTAGAGACACGGCAGGGGGCCTCGGCGAGGAGCGGAAGCCGCAACGACGCAGATGGGTCTCATGGACGCCGAAGATCCGTCGAGGATCTCCGGCTGGGTCTCTTTGCATCAAGGGGGACTCGATTATCGAGCCGAGCGCCGCGAGCTACCGGGCCGGGGCCGATTCCCACAGCATCTTGGGCCTTGCCGGCGCGCGCCTACCAGATCTGCTCCGGCCCGGCCACCCGTATAATCGTGCCCGTCCCCCCATTGACCATTGGGAGCCGGCACTTTTCTTGATCGAGCGCTACTCTCCGCCTGCCATCCGGGCGGTGTGGGCTGACCAGCACCGGTTCGAGCTGTGGCTCCGCATCGAGATCCTCGCTTGCGAAGCCTGGGCGACCCTCGGCCGCATTCCAGCCTCTGCGCTGCCGAAGATCCGCCAGGCGACCTTCGACGCGAACAGGATCGCGGAGGTCGAGGGCCGGGTGGGGCATGATGTGATCGCCTTTCTGACCGTCGTCAACGAATCCATCGGCCAGCCTGAGGCCCGCTACGTCCATCTCGGGATGACCAGCCAGGACCTCAACGACACTGCAATGGCTGTCCAGCTGATGGAGTCGGCGCGGATCATCGCCGGCGACCTCGCGACGGTCCGAGACGCGGCGGCGGAGCTGGCCATCCGGCACCGGCGGACGCTGATGGCCGGGCGGACCCATGGCGTCGTGGCGGAGCCGACCACGTTCGGCTTCAAGGTCGCGGGTTGGGTGGCGGAGCTCGACCGGGCGCAGGAGCGCCTGGCGCGCGCCGCGGCTGATGCAGCGGTTGGACGGGTGAGCGGCGCGGTCGGCACTCACGCCACGATCGATCCACGGGTCGAGGAGCACGTCTGCAAGGAGCTGGGGCTGCGGCCTGACCCGGTCTCGACCCAGGTTGTCGCACGCGATCGGCACGCTAACTTCATGTCGGCGCTTACCCTGACGGCTGGCGCGCTCGAGCGGATCGCGACAGAGATCCGGCATCTCCAGCGAAGCGAGGTCGGCGAGGCGTTCGAACCTTTCGGCAAGGAGCAGAAGGGAAGCTCCGCGATGCCGCACAAGCGCAACCCGGTCCTCACCGAGCGTGTATGCGGCCTTGCGCGCGTGGTCCGCGGACACCTCGTCACCGCGCTCGAGAACACAGCGCTGTGGCACGAGCGCGACATCAGCCATTCCTCAGCCGAGCGGATCATCTTCCCGGACGCGTGCGCCACAGTCGACTACATGGCGCAGGAGATGGCCAAGGTTTTGCGCGGGCTGGAGGTGCGCCCTGAGAAAATGCTGCGCAACCTGCAGCTTGGAGGCGGCGTTGTCTTCTCGCAGCGTGTTCTACTCGGGCTGGTCGATAGTGGAATGTCGCGCGAGGACGCATATCTCATAGTGCAGAAGGCGGCGATGAAGGCGATGGACGAACAAGGAGCCGGTTTCCGCACGATCCTCGAGCAGGACAAGGAGGTCATGACGCGGATCGGATCGAAGCTGGATGAAATTTTTGACCCGTGGGTCGGGCTCGAGCACACGGACCTTGCGTACGAAAGACTTGGATTGGGCGTGAAGGCTCAGTGATCGCTGGGCCGGCGATGGTCGAGACCGACCTGCCCCTCAAGCTGTTCGCGCGTGGCAAGGTCAGAGACACATACGAGCTGGGTCCCAAGCAGCTCCTGATGGTCGCGACCGACCGCCTGTCGGCCTTCGACCACATCCTGCCCAATGGAATCCCCGACCGCGGCAAGGTCCTCACCCAGCTGTCGATCTTCTGGTTCTCGCAAACCGACACGTTCCAGGAGAACCACCTCATCTCGGGCATGGTGCCCGACCTTCCGGCTGCATTGAAAGATCACCGAGAGCAGCTGGCCGGCCGCTTCATGATCGTGCGCAAGGCCAAGCGGATCGACTTTGAGTGCGTGGTCCGCGGATACCTTGCGGGCAGCGCGTGGACGGAATACCAGGATTCGCACACTCTCGCGGGCGAGCCGATGCCGCCCGGGTTGCGGCAGAGCGAACGGCTCGCCTATCCAATCTTCTCGCCTGCCACCAAGGCCGAAAGTGGACACGACGAGAACATCAGCTTCGCGCAGCTCAAGAAGGAGCTGGGGGACGAGCTGGCCACCAAGCTTCGTGATGCGAGCCTCGAGCTTTACAAGTTCGCCTCGGAGTTTTCCTCGCGCCGGGGCCTGATCCTCGCCGACACGAAATTCGAGTTCGGTCTGATCGGCGACGACCTCATCCTCATCGACGAGGCGCTGACACCCGACAGCTCGCGCTACTGGGACTCGCCGACTTACGAGGTGGGCACTACGCCGGAGTCGTACGACAAGCAGTTCGTGCGCGACTG
>JBGPYE010000017.1:0-12103 GCA_041493095.1 Candidatus Dormibacteraceae bacterium | reverse complement strand
GCCCTGGGAGCTGCTTTCGCCGGCGGTCTGGCAGTGATCAGCGTCGAGGCGCTGCACGCAGGAGCGCCGCCGGGTTGGGAGCGCATCGTTCGCGTCGCGGCGGAGGGCCTTGCGTTTGTGTTCTGCATTCGCGGGATTTCGTTCATCGCGCCGGCGGCGTTTCTGGCTGTAGCGCTCCTACCACTCGGCGGGCACGCCGCGGGCGTCCAACCACCGGCGGGCGCGGAGCTGGCCGATGTGCTGCACGTCGCCTCCGCTTGCATCTGGGCCGGCGGCATCCTTGCGCTCGCCACGCTCCAGCCGCCAGGCGGGTGGCGCGGAGCTGAAGCGAGAAGCCTTCTCGACCGATTTGCCGGCGTCGCACTGATCGCGTTTGCCATCACGGCTCTCACCGGGGTGCTTCGCGCCACCGAGCAGCTCCACGGGATCAGCGACCTCTGGTCGACCTCATACGGGATCGTCCTGGTGCTGAAGGCTGTGGGCGTCGGCATCATGCTTCTGCTTTCGCTCGCCTGGCGGCGTGGCCTGCCGGTGGCCCGGGCCGAGGCTGGAGTGGCCGTCCTGGTCGTGGCGGCGACGGCAGTGCTGGCCGCCTATCCAAACCAGGCATAGAATCCTTAAGTGGCCACTGTTCGCGAGGTCATGAAGACGACCCTCTACTCAGTGGATCCTTCGACGACTGTCGGTGAGGCGATCTCGCTGATGGCGCAGAACAGGATCGGCTCGGCGCTGATCATGGAAGGCGGCAAGCTCATCGGGATCTTCACCGAGCGCGACACGGTGCGCGCGATCTCCCAGTCGTATGACGCGCCCACGCACGAGATCTCCTCGTGGATGACACGCGACCCGAAGACCGTGAGCCCCGACGTCGATTCCGAAGAGGCTCTTAGGACGATGCTCGACAGCGGCTTCCGCCACCTGCCTGTGGTGGAGGGGGGAGAGGTGATCGGGATGGTCTCGATGCGAGACCTCGCAGCAGAAACCCAGTGACCACGCGCTAAAATAATCGGCCCCCGCCACCTGGTGGTTTCGTGCGCCCAAAAATCGGCGCGAAGGATTTCGACGGCATGGGCCTTTTGGCGCTACGGCGCTATCTCCCGTACCTACGACCGTACGTAGGGCTGGTCATCGTGTTCGGTTTGGCTCAGCTGGGCAGCCTTGCCGCGGCCTCGTCCATTCCGAAGGTGATCCAGTACATCATCGACGGGCCGATCACCCACAACCAGCTGGACCGTCTGGTGCAGATGGCGGGCCTCCTTGTGCTGATCGGCCTGCTCGAGTTCGTCTTCATCTACCTGCGCCGCAACTACTCGGGAATCGTCTCCCTGCGCATGGAGACCGACCTGCGCAACGACTTCTACGCCCACCTCCAGGGCCTGCAGGTGGCGTTCCACGACAACTGGCAATCAGGCCAGCTGTTGTCGCGCGCGATCTCCGACATCGGCACGGTGCGCCGGTTCGTGAGCTTCGGGCTGATCTGGTTCTTGCAGACGATCGTCACCTTTGCGGTGGTCTTCGTCCTGATGCTCGAGCTCGACTGGAAGCTTGCGGTGGTCGTCGTCATGTGCATGGTGCCGATCGCCTACTTCAGCAACAAGTTCCACGACAAGTACAAGGTCATCGCGCGGCGCCTCCAGGATCAGCAAGGCGACCTCACCACGATCATCGAGGAGATGGCCACCGGCGTCCGCATCATCAAGGCCTTCGGCCGGATGCCGCTGATGCAGAAGCGTTTCGAAGACCAGGCGCGGCTGCTGCGCGCGACGAGCCTCGAAGGGATCGCGGCGCGTTCGCTGCTGTGGACGCAGCTCAACTTTCTTCCGAACCTCTCATTGGTCGCGGTGCTTCTGATCGGCGGGTTCAACGTCGTGCAGGGCTCGCTCACCATCGGCGGCCTGGTCGCTTTCATGAACTACGTCTTCATGCTCACGTGGCCGATGGACGCCATCGGCTGGGTGCTATCGATGAGCGAGGAGTGCCAGACCGCATCTGAGCGGCTGAACGAGGTGATCGACTCCCGTCCCGAGATCGCCGACCACCCAGGAGCGCGCGCCCTTGATCGCTGCCGCGGCCACATCGAGCTCCGCGGCGTCGGGTTCAAGTACCCGAAGTCCGACGAGTGGATCCTCCGCGACCTCAACTTAGTCATCGAGCCAGGCGAGACGGTCGGCATCGTCGGCCGCACCGGCAGTGGCAAGACCACCCTGGCCTACCTGCTGCCGCGGCTGTACGACGTCGACGAGGGGTCGGTCCTGCTTGACGGCATCGACGTGAAAGAGCTGCAGCTTCGTTCGCTGCGCTCACACATCGGCGTCGCGTTCGAGGATCCAATCCTGTTCTCAGCCTCGGTCCACGAAAACCTCGTGATGGGACGTCCGATCGTTTCGGACGACGAGCTGAAGCGCGCGATCGACGTCGCGCAAGCCGGGTTTGTATGGGATCTCCCGTGGGGGCTCGAGACTCGAGTCGGCGAGCAGGGTTACACGCTCTCGGGTGGACAGCGGCAGAGGCTCGCCCTCGCGAGGGCGGTTCTCGGCGGTCCGCCGGTGCTGGTGCTGGACGACCCACTCTCCTCGGTGGACGTGCACACCGAAGCCGTCATCGAAGAGTCGCTCGCACGGGTGCTGCGCGGGGTCACCGGGCTGCTGGTCGTCCACCGACCCTCGACCCTGGCGCTGGCCGACCGCGTGGCGCTGCTCGACGGCGGGACCATCGCAGCCGTCGGAACCCACACCGACCTCATGAAAACGAACGACCTGTACCGCGCGCTGCTCTCCCAGGAGTACGAACGGAGCTCCGAGGAGGTGCCGGCTTGAGCACCGTTGCCCCGGCTGACCGTTGGCGTGGCGTCGCGTCGGAGGAGATCGACGAGTTCTCCCCAAGTGTCGCGGGTCTATTGCGCCGGCGAAGCCGCCGTCTGCTCTTCGGGCTCGCCCGGCCGTATCGATGGGAGATAGCGGTCGCCGGCGTGCTCATCCTCGTGCGCTCCACTGCGTACCTGGCGCTGCCGTACCTGGTCGGCCTCGGGATCGACATCGGGATCCGCCCCGGGCGCAGCGGCAACCTGAGGACGCTCGTGGTGATCGTCGGCGCGCTGCTGCTGGCGCTGGTTGTCAACGCCGCCGCGAACTACGCCTTCTTGCGCCTTTCCGGCCGGATCGGTGCGGACATATTGTTCGACCTACGCCGAGCGCTTTTCGCGCACGTGCAGGAACTCTCACTTTCGTTCTACGAGCGCTACACGTCCGGGCGAATCATCTCACGCCTAACCTCGGACATCGACGCGCTCAACGAGCTGCTGGCGACTGGCCTGACGTCGGTCATCACCTCGCTGATATCGGTGGTCGCGATCACCGTTATCCTCCTGAATCTCGACACACGCCTCGGCCTGGTCACGCTGGTCGCGATGCCACTGGTGCTGGGATTGACCTACTGGTTTCGCAGCAACTCCGCGCGCTCCTACCGAGCCGTGCGACGCGCGATCGTGCTCGTGATCGTGCACTACGTCGAGTCGTTAGGCGGCATCAGGGCCGTCCATGCGTTCCGGCGCGAGCCGCGCAACCAGGAGATCTTCGAGGACGTCAACAGCCGCTACCGAGACGCCAACATCTGGTCCAACCGTCTGGCGTCGATTTTCGGTCCGGCGATCAACCTGCTTGGCCGCCTGACGACCGCGTCGGTGCTGCTGTTCGGGGGCTATCTCGTGGTCGAGGGCCAGCTCACGCTCGGTGTGCTGACCGCCTTCGTCCTTTACCTGAGGCAGTTCTTCGAGCCGATGCAGGACCTGTCGCAGTTCTACAACGTGTTTCAGGCGGCGGGCGCAGCGCTCGAAAAGCTCGCGGGAGTGATCGAGGAGGCGCCCACCGTGCCCGAGCCGGCGCAACCCGTGCGCATCGGCGAGGTCAAGGGCACCGTCGCTTTCGAGAAGGTCACCTTCGCCTACCGGGACAAGCCGGTGCTCCACGACATCGACCTGACCATCCCGGCAGGGCAGATCGTCGCAGTCGTCGGCGAGACCGGCGCGGGCAAGACAACGATGGCGCGCTTGATGTCGCGGTTCTACGACCCTTCGGCCGGCAGGCTCACCCTCGATGGCACCGACCTCCGCTTGCTTTCGGTGACCGACCTGCGCAGAGCGATCGTGATGGTGACGCAGGAGGCATTTCTTTTCTCGGGCACGGTGGGCGAGAACCTGATGTTCGGCCGGCCAGGCGCTTCGCGAGAGGAGATGATCGCGGCAGCCCGCGCGATCGGCGCCGGCGACTTCATTCAGGCGATGCCCAACGGCTACGAGACCGACGTAAGGCGTCGCGGGGTGCGCCTCTCCTCGGGCCAGCGGCAGCTAGTCGCATTTGCCCGCGCATTCCTGGCCGACCCGAAGGTGCTCATCCTCGACGAGGCAACGTCGTCACTGGACCTGCCCTCAGAGCGACTCGTTCAGCGTGCGCTGCGCACCCTGCTGCGCGGCCGCACCGCGGTGATTATTGCGCATCGTCTTTCCACGGTCGAAATCGCCGACAGAGTGCTGGTCATCGACGACGGCCGGGTGGTCGAGGACGGCGCGCCGTCAGACCTGCGCCGGCGGACCGGGCCCTACGGCGATCTGCACCGCGCGTGGGTGAAGTCCCTGGCCTAGGACCTCGCGGAGGCTCGGGCCGCCACCGCCAGAAGTGCCATCTCCTCGAGGTGTCCCCACGTGTGAGCGAAGCACGCGATGCTCACGACCGCCCACACGGGCCGCCCCGCGGTCCAGGCAATCGACTCCAGGTTGGCGGGGTAGTTGTACGAGGGGTGGTTGGTCACGCGTTCGATGACCTTGCACTCGGCTTCGAGCACGTCGTCGGTGATGGTCTTGAGCCACTGATTCGTGGATGACCGCGAAGCGTCTGCGTAAGCGACGACCTCATCTGGCACGACCAGCGCGGCCATCTCGTCGGCCTGCTCAAGGGAATAACCGACGCCGGTGCTCTGACGAGCCCAGGTCTTTGACGACCACGGTTCGCTCTCGATCAGCTCGGGTTCACCCCGAATGCTCATCTGGACCGACGAATCGAGGACGCGGGCGACGTGCCACAGGGTGAACGCCGGGAGGTTGGTGGTGGGTGCCGCTCGCCGCAGCCAATCGCCGGGCTCCATCCGGCCGACGAGATCGTGGAGCAGGAAGTTGACGGCATTCAACTGTCCGGCGAGGAGCCGCGTACCCTGCACCGCCGCAGTCTACTTCCGGGTGTCTCTCAGGCGGTGCTCCTGTCGAGATAGAAACGGCGCCAGCCGACCTTCTCGAAACCGAGTCGAGCGAGGATCGGCCCTGACATGTCACCGCCCCAGACGCAAAGGCCTTCGACACCCGAGCTCCGGGCGATCTCGAGGCGGGCGGCGACCAGCGCCCGGTAGACGCCGCGACCTCGGAACTTCGGCCGCACCGCACCCCCGTTGATGGTGGCGCCCCCCGGAGGAAACAGGGTCATCCCGCCGGCGCCCGCCGGTTCGCCATCGACCGTCGCCAGCAGCCAATGGCGGTTGCCTGCTGCCAGGAAATTGCGGCGGCGCCGATCCTGCATCGCGATCATTTCTGGGTCGTCGCCGAACGAGGTCGACATGAAGGCTTCTGCGGCAGCCCCATCAGCACGCCGGAACGTGGCGAGGTCGGCGAGAGCGTCATGGATCTCAAGTCCATCGACTGCCGGAGCTTCCAGCTGTGCTTCGACCGGGAGCACCATCACCGCGGACTCGACCCCATGCGGATCCGGGTGAATGCCCTGGGCCTCGAGGTGTTCCGCGAAATCGTGCGGCTCAGTTCCGGGGTCGAGCGTCCACATCAGCGGCAGGTGGCGTGGCGCGACCGTCGCGTGCACCTCGCGGATGACTTCGCCGGCTTCGTCCGGCCGGCACCTGACCCACGAGACGCTGTTCGGCCCTGGAATCGGAAAGTCCGGCTGGAGCGTGATCTGGTAGCGCGGTGTGACGATGACATCGACCCCCGGCGCAGCCTGCTGGCGGAGGTTGTTGGCGAAGTCGACGAGCCCCTGCGATACTGCCGGCATGGCTACATTGTCGCGAGCCTTGCGACGCTGGGACGTGATCCGGATGGCGGCCGTCTCGCTCGGCCTCGCCGTGGTGACCCTGGTTGGGGGTTACGCGGTGGCATTGGCGAACTCGCAAGCCACTCCCGGCGGGGTGGTCTCCGCGCTGGCGCTGCTCGCGATTGCCGGATCTGGGCTCCTGTATGCTTGGCGCCCTGGAGCCGGCGGCATCGTCGACTAGCCGGTAAGAACCACACTCAGCAACCACGGAGTGCCGATGGACTCCCTCCACGCGATTGGCTTCTACGTGTCCGCCGCGGTCTCGCTCGGTGGCGGGCTGCTGGTGGCATTCCTGCCTGGACGCGGCTCGCGAGGCGTCGCCCTGGCGGCCGCCGGCGCGGGAATCGCCGGCCTCTATGTGTCGCTCTCGGCAGGGTTTTCGGCGCTGGTCGCTCTCGTCTGCTTCGCCGGCTGCGCCCTTCTGCTGGCGGCGCCGGCCTATCGAGTGGTGGACACGGCGGTGGCCGGCATCTGGCGCCAGTTGGGCGCGATCGCGGCCGGCGGCCTGCTTGCCGTCCTGTGCTACGCAGCCTGGCGCGGGGACTTCGTTCACGCGACCTTTTATGGCGGTGCCATCAACAGCGCCTCAGTTGGCAGGCTCCTGTTCGCACATGACGCGCTGGCGACTGAGGCTGTAGGCGCGCTGATCCTCGTCGCCCTGGTCGGCGCGACCGCCGCCTGGCGCCTTCGAGATCGGGGCCGATGAGCGTCGGGCTCGTCGCAGTTCTGTTCGTCGCAGTGGCTCTGGTCGCGGTCGGCGCTTTCATCGCCGCCTGGAAGAAAGACCTGACCGCCGCGTTGGCGGGTCTCCCCCTGATGTTCGGCGGAGCCGGGGTCGCGTTCGCGGGCGCAGCGAGGTTCGCGACGCCGGGCGGGCCACCCGCGTTCGGCCAGGAGGTGGCGGCCTTGGTGGCCGTCGCAGCCCTCGCGCTGGTCGCGCTGGGTGTGGGGATCGCAGGGCGGGGGACCTCTCGCTGAACCTGCTTTTCGCCATCGCGCAAATCGCCACCGCGGCTTCCGGAGCCGCTTCCGGCTCCCGTCCATCCGGCTTCACGTTCGACCCCTCGACGACGCTTGGGTGGGCGGTGCCGCTCATCGTCATCGCTCCCCTGGCCGCGTTTGTCATCGCCGTGTCGAGCGTCCGCACGCGCCGCTCGTCGGCGAACCTGGCGGTCATCGGGGTCGTCACGTCGATGCTCGCCACACTGCTGGTCGGCTGGGGACTGATTAAGAGAACGACGCCTTTTCTTGCCAGCTACCAGTACATCAATCTGCCGGTCGCCTTCACTGGACCGACCAAGTTCCAGGGCTTCGGCATCGATATTGTGCTGCGAGTCGACCACATCACGGTCGCAGCGCTGTTCGCGGTCGAGCTCTGCATCCTGGGCGCCCTCGGGTGGCACCAGGTGATGGGCCGGTCGGAGCCTGGCCCGGCGCGGTTCCACGCGCTGGTCAGCGTGCTGATGTTCGGAAGTGCCGGTGCGCTGGTCAGCTGGGATCTTGCGGAACTGCTTACGTTCTGGGGTCTCGCCGCGGCCGCGACCTATCTTCTGCTCGCGCATCGCTGGGGCCAGGAAGAGGCCGCGATTCGAGCGAGGGTCGCCCTCGCTCTGCCATTCGCCACCGACCTGTCGCTGCTGTGCGGGGTGGCGTGGCTTTACGCGCGATATGGCGTGCAGAACCTCACCACGCTGGTGCCGATCCTCCACACCAACCCGGGGTGGACGGTGCGTTCCCTGGTGGTCGCCTCGATCCTTCTATTCATCGGCGTGGCCGGCCGGCTTGCGTTGTGGCCGCTGCAGTCGTGGCTGACGCGAACCGCGGTCACCGCGCCACCCGCCGCCTCGGCCATGGCACAAGCGGTGTGGTCAGTCCTGGCGATCGTCGTCCTGTACAGGCTGATGCCGATCATCGTGGCTTCCAACTCTCAGACGCTGAAGGGGCTGGTCTATGCGTGCGCGGCGGCAGCGGTCGCGGCGCCGCTGCTCTCTCTGGTTGGCAATGAACCCCGGCGCGTCATCACTTTGCTCGGGTGCGGTGTGGCCGCCGTCGGGGCCGCGATCATGATCCGTGGCTTCCAGGTACCCAACGCGTCATTTGCGATTGCGGGGATCGCGTGCGTGCTGGCGGCCGCGCCGGCGCGTGCCGCTGCCGTGCTGGCTGCATCGGCGATCGCCGGCGCGATGCGCACCGACGACATGGCCGAGATGGGGGAGGCGTGGGCCCGGATGCGCGCAAGCGCCTCGGCGCTCGTTATGGCCGGCGTTGTGCTCGCCCTCAGCCCTTGGGGCGCGCTCGCCTTTGGGGTCAGCTCTCGTTCCGGCCTTGGAATCGCCCTCGGCGAGGCCGTGCTGCTGGTCTCGATCGGCGCCCTTCGCGTCTTTCTGGCCACAGGCACCGGACAGCTGCGCCGCCGGCGCGCGTTTGAGCCGGACCGTGTCCGTGAGGCGGCGCGCGCCTCGCTCGGCTGGCCCTTTTTTCTCGCGTTAGGCGGTGCCCTGCTCTTGGTCGCGTCACAGATCCGCGGCTGGCTTGATTTCCTCGACGGGAACAAGCATCCGGAACCGACCGCGGGTGTATTCGTGCTCTGGCTGGCCGTCGCGCTGATCGGGTTCGCGGCCGTGACGATCGCCTATGTCCGGAACAAGGACGGCGCGTTGAGAGCATCGGCCATTGCCGGCGCGTGGCTAAGACGGCTCTCTTATGTCAGCTCGAGAAACTTCAACCGTTTCATCGTCGCGCCCGTGACTCTGATCGCTCTGCGCATCGGCGAGCGCTGGATACCCGCGGGCGACGGGGGAGTGGTGGGGGCGCTGGAAGCGACCGGCCACCTGGTGGTCGCGGGCGCGCGATTGCCGGTGCTGCCGGTTGCGATCGTGATCGCGGTCGTCCTCACAGTTGTCGTGGGATTGGTTTCCCCTGGGTTGTTGCGGTGATCCTGCTGACGATCGCGGCAGCGAGCCCGTCACCGGCGCCGACCGTCCCGGGCGCCGGCATCTTCACGTCGCCTCTGCTGCTGAGCCTATTGGTCTGGGTTCCTGTCGCTGCCGCGATTGCGGTCGCGATATTGCCCAACCCGCGCGGTCGCTACGACGTATTGCTGAAGCAAATCGCGTTCTTCACCAACGTCGGCCTGGTCTTCGTCCTCTTCATCGCCTACAACCAATTCGAGGCGTTCCTGCCCACCGCGCAGTACGAGGAGAAGGTGCCCTGGCTCCAGGCGATCGGCGCCAGTTATCACCTCGGCGTGGACGGGCCCGGGATGGTCATGCTCATCCTGTCCGGGCTCATCGGCATCATCTCGGTCCTGGCATCCCTCGGCGTGCGCGAGCGCGTCCGGTCCTATTTCTGCCTTTTGCTCCTCACGCAGTCCGCCATCAACGGCGCAATCGTGGCCAGGGACATGTTCGTCCTCATCCTTTTCTGGAGCGCGGCCATAGTCCCGATCGCGATCCTCATCCACGGCTGGGGAGGCCCACGGCGCCACGCCGCAGCCTGGCGGCTTGTCGGCTATTGGGGCCTCGGCACGGGCGCGCTCGTGGTCGGGACCATGACGCTCTACGCCGCTGCGGGCGGATCGACCTTCGACATGGACGTCCTTTTGAAGGCCACGATCAGCCCTCGCGTGCAACTTGTGGTGGCCCTCGCGATGATCGTCGCCGCCGCGACACGACTACCGCTTTTCCCACTCCATCGTTGGGCGCGTGACGTTTACGCGGAGGCGCCGGTCGGCGTGACCGTGGTCGTGGCCGGCAGCGCTGCGCGCCTCGGCGCATACCTTCTATTACGTACGGTCATCGCCGCCGAACCGGCTGCCGCTCACCTGCTGTCCCCCCTGTTGGCGGCGCTGGCGGCGCTGACGGTCGGCTATGCAGCGCTGGCGGCGCTGCGAACCATCGACCTGCGCCAGATAGGCGCGTATCTGTCGATGATTCCCGGCGGGATCACGATGCTCGGCCTGGCGGCGCTCTCGCCGCTCGCCATCGCGGGCTCGGTGCTCTCGTTGTTCGCCGGCGGCATGGCGGCGGCGCTCATCGTCGGCGCATGCGCGACCTTGTCCGACCGTGCCCAGTCGCGCAGCCTGCACGTGCTGAGCGGCCTGGCGCCGCGCATGCCGATCATGACGTGGCTGCTGATCATCGGCGGCCTGGCCGTGCTGGGGGTTCCGCTCCTCGGGACGTTTCTCGCCGAGGTGATGACGTTCTTCGGCTCGTTCAAAACTCAGCCAATCGGGGCGTTCGCCGTCGCGGCTGGGCTCGTCGTTGCAGCCGTGGCTCTGGCCTCGGTGTATCGGCGCGTGCTGTTCGGGTCACCCAATCCTGATGCGCCCGGAGTGTCCGACGCTTCTCTGGGCGAGACGTGGTACCTCGCGCTGCTGGCCGGAGCTCTGCTCTGGATCGGACTGTTTCCCAGTGGTCCGAAGCTGCCGGGAACAGACACGCCGCTCTTCGACCAGGGCCTGGTCAACGTCATGGCGGCGGGGCTCAGCGACATCGCGTCGCCCTACACGGGGGCGACCCCCACACCGGCACCGTTACCGTGAACGTGAAAAACCTCGTCCTGGTGCCGGAGGCCCTGGTGTCGGTGGCGGCCGTCGTCCTTCTGCTTGGGGGCAGGCTCGGCTGGTTTCGCCCGAGCACCAGGCGCTATCTGCCGGCCGCGGCGGCGGCGGTCGCGCTTATCGCGCTTGGGGTCGAGCTCTGGGCGGGCGCAACCTTGAGCACGTACTTGGGGGGAGGCCCGGTCCAGGACAGATTTGCACTTTTTGCGAAGGCGGCCGTGCTGCTCGCCGCGGCCATCGTCCTGGCCGTGGCGGACTGGACCGCGGAGGATTCGTTGTCGATTGGGCTCGCCATGCCATTGCTCGCGGCTTTTGGAGTGATGGTCGCCGCGTCGGCCGGTGACCTCGTCGCGCTGTGGGCCGGGCTCGAGCTGACCGCAGCCTCCGGCGTTGTCATCGTCTCTCTGCGGCGACCCGACCTCGCGCTGCGACTGCTGATCAGCGGCGGCGTGGCAAGCTCCCTGCTCTTGATCGGGCTCGCGTTCCTCTACGCGACGGCCGGCACCTCCGACCTCACGGCGATGCGAGATGTCCTGTTCAGCGGCGCGCCAACGATCGCCCTCGCCATCCCACTTTTCCTGGCCATCAGCGGACTTGCGATCCGCGCGACGCTCGCGCCCTTCCACCTCGCGGGGATTCCCGCGAGCCTTGGGGCCTCTCCACTTGGAGCCGGGCTGGTGCTCGGCCTGGTCGGCGTTGCGGCCGCGACGGTCGCGATCAAGCTGGCCGCCGTCCTGACACCCATACCGACGGTGTACTCGTCATACCTCGAGGTGATCGCGGCCGTGACGATGGTCGGCGGCGGGGCGGCCGCCCTGGCGGTGCGCTCGCCGCGGGCGCGGATCGCCTACCTCGCCACCGGGCAGATCGGGTGGGTCGCGGCCGGGTTGGTGACCCACTACCGAGCTGGGCTTGCCGGGTCCCTGTTCCTGCTCGGAGCCTTCGCGGTGGCGGCGACGTGCGCACCGGCGGTTATGGGCAGGGCGGATGGTGGCGAGCCTGCACTGGCAGGTATGGGCGTGCTGCGCCCGGCGCGGGCGGCGGGCCTGGCGCTGGCCATGCTCTCGCTCGCGGGCGCGCCTCCGCTGGCCGGCTTCTTTGGCGAGTTCGCTGTCGGGGCGGCTCTTGCCCAGAGCGGGCATTTCGGCCTGCTGGCGCTGGGAATCCTGGGCTCGTTGCTGAGCCTGGCCGCCGCTGTGGGCACGCTGCGGCTGATCTACCTCCAGAGCCCTCTGGAGGAGGCCCGCCGCGGGGCGGCGCTTCCCGTGATCACGCGCCTCTCGTCGGTCGGGGCGGTCGCCTTTTGCCTGGTGATCGCGGCCTACGGTCTGCTTTCGAACCCGATCCTGGGTCTGGCCGGCCAGGGAGCAGAAGCGCTGGGACTGCGGTAAGCTCCCCGCTACCAGTCGCAGCTCACGTCGTACTAAACGTCCTGGAGGTCCCGCCTGACCTTGGCTTC
>JBGPYE010000276.1:0-2393 GCA_041493095.1 Candidatus Dormibacteraceae bacterium | reverse complement strand
CATCTGATAGTCCGTGAGCAAGGCGAGCTTTCGGTAGAGGTCGTTGATGGTGACGGCGATCCCGGTGCTGACGTGGAACGTCCCACCCGACCCTTTCTCGAGCACCGCAAGGTTTGCCATGGCCACGTCGCCGACGTGAAGCATGTCGCGCGACTGCTCTCCTGTCCCATCGATGGTGAGCGGCCTGCCGGCGAGCATGCGGCCCGCGAAGATGGCGATCACGCGACCTTCCTCGGCCGCATAGTCCTGCCTGGCGCCGTAGATGTTGGCATAGCGCAGCACCGTGTAGTCGAGCCCGAAGGTTCGCCGGAACGTGCCGAGGTACTGCTCGAACGCGAACTTGCTCGTGCCGTAGGGTGAAAGTGGTCGCACGGGGTGGTCCTCGTCGGCCGGCACCACGTCGGGCTCGCCATAGAGAGCGCCCCCCGTGGAGCTGAAGACCACCTTGCGAACGCCATGGTCGGCGCACGCCTTGAGGAGATTGATGCCGCCGACGATGTTGACCTGGGCGTCGTAAGCGGGGTCGGCGACTGACTTCGGAACTTCAGACTGCGCGGCGTGATGGTTCACGAGCTCAGGCCGGAATGCCGCGACCGCCTTGTCCACCTCCGGTTGATCCCGCAGGTCGACACGGTGCACGGCGGCTGCCTGGTTGACGTTGCCTTCGCGGCCGGTGCTGAAGTTGTCGAGGACGGCGACCTCGTGGCCGGCTGCGATGTATGCGTCGGCCACATGGGAGCCGATGAACCCGGCGCCGCCAGTCACCAGGATTCGCACGCGCAGGACTGTAACCGGTTTACTTGCTGGCGGTGATTGAGCGAGCGCGACTCGAGGTCGAGGTCTTCAAAGCGGTTCGGGCGCCATTTCCACCGTCGTTTTTGCGCCGGCTGCTGCAGCGGGCGGCGTCGGTGCCAGAAGTGGAGGCGCGCCTCCCGGCCGGCGAGGCGGCGATCGCAGTCAGGCTCACCAGCAACGAAGAGCTACGGCGACTGAACCTCGAGTTCGCGGGCATCGACTCGGCAACCGACGTTCTTTCATTCGCCGGCTCAGGTCACCATGTCGGCGACGTGGCCATCTCGTGGCCGGCAACCCTGCGGCAGGCCCAGCAATACGGTCACCCCAACCAGACCGAGCTTGCCCTCCTGGGCGTGCACGGGTTCCTGCATCTGCTGGGCTGGGATCACGCCTCCGCGGCGCAGCGCAAAGAGATGTCACGGCTGACTGTCGCGGCCCTGGCGCTGTCTGGACTGAAGCTAGCGCCGGGACGACTCTGAGCTCCGCGTAAACTCATCGCTGCAGGGTCTGCGGCACTCGCCGCGGGCCTAAGTGCGTCTACTTGGATTTGGGATGGAAGAAAAACCGAGCGTTGATGAGCGTTTGATCGTGGGCCTGGGCAACCCGGAGTCGGAGTATGTCGACACGCGCCATAACCTCGGCTTTGCGTGCGTGCGTGAGCTGGCGAAGCGCCTGGGCGTGAAGGTCGAGCGCAAGCGGTGGGACTCGCTGGTGGGCCACTCGGAGGCGCGCGGCGTCTGGCTCGTGATGCCCCAGACCTACATGAACCTCTCCGGGCAGGCGGTGGCGAAGGCGGTGCGAGACATCCGCGTCCCGCCTCAGCAAGTGTGGGTCGTCTATGACGAGCTCGATCTCCCCCTGTGCCGCATGCGAATCAAGGTCGGGGGCTCTGGGGCGGGTCACAACGGAGTGCTGTCGATCATCAACTCCCTCGGAACGCCCGACTTCGTCCGCTTTCGCGTCGGCATCGGAAAGCCCGCGCGCAAGGGGTCTCAGTCAGGTCGACATTACGTCCTGGGGCGGTTCACCAAAGCCGAGTCCGAACGGATTCCGACCGTCATCGATGGTGTCGCCAGCGCTGTGGAGCTGGCGCTGGAGGCCGGCGTCGAGCGTGCGATGGACCGGTACAACAGGGCCGGCTCTCTCGGGTGTGAGGAGCTCGCATGAGCGCTCTCTGGGAACGCACGATCTCAGCCGCGCCAGCTTTGGAACGTTGGGTAGGTGGCACTGCACCGAAGCTCGAAGTCGGGCGGCTGCCCCGCCCGGCGTGGCCGATCGTCGCCGGGGCGTTGGCAAGAGCATCCGCTGCGCTCCGCCGGTCCGTCGTGATCCTGGTCCCGGCCCCGGAGCGCTTCGCCGATGAGCTGCGGCCCTGGCTGGCCGGCCATCCCTCGGTCCATGTCTTCTCCGAAGTCGGCATCTCGTTCCTCGACCGGCCGCCCGCCTTGGACGAGTCCGTCAACAAGCGCCTGGAAGCTCTGGCCGCGCTCGCGCGATCGGGCGAAGAGCCGACTGTGATCGTCTCATCACGACGCGCGATGACCCGTCAGACCATCTCCCCGCGGGACCTTGAGGCCGGAACTCTTTTGCTTGCTCCT
>JBGPYE010000242.1:0-3173 GCA_041493095.1 Candidatus Dormibacteraceae bacterium | reverse complement strand
TCGGTGACTGCGACGAGCAGGCCGCCGACGATGAAGGCGAAGAGGACTGAGCCGAGTGGGACCGCCAGGCCGCGCCCGAGATCGCGCAGGGCGGGAAGTCGGAGGCGGGCGTTGCGGCCCGCCTCCGTTGGGTTGGCTATGCGGGGATGTCCGCCGGCGGGGTCATCGTGCCTGCCTTGATCTTCGCGGCCAGGCTGTCGACCTCGGTCTTGATGTCAGCAGGGAGGTCGAGATTGTCCATCTGGTAGCCGGTCGCATCGTTGGCGAGGCTGAAGCGGGTGTCTCCGCCCTGGAACTTCTTGTCGACAACGCTCTTGATGGAGGTGTAGACGGCGACGTCCACCTTCTTGAGGGCGCTCGCGATCACGGAAGCGTTGGCATCCTTCTGGTCCGCGTCGACGCCGAAGCTGTAAACCTTGGCGTCTCCCGCGGCCTGGAGCGCACCCAGCCCGCAGCCTCCAGCCACCTGGAAGATGAACTCGGCCTTCTGGCCGATCTGGCTGTTGGCGACGGCCTTGCACTTGGTCGGGTCATTGAAGTCGTTCGAGTAGCCGATCAGGACCTTGATCGTCGGGTCGTACATCGTCGCCGCCCACTTGTAGCCGGCGATGTAGTGGTTGACCGGCGGGATGCTGATGCCGCCTACGGCCCCGATGACATGCGTGTTCTTGGGGGCCTTGCCGGCCTTCTCCATCAGGGCCGCGATAGCCCCGACGAGAGCGCCTGACTCCTGCTCTTTGAAGAACAGGTTCTGGACGTTGGGAAGCTTGAGGTCGACGAAGTTGGCGTCAGTCCCGGCGCCGTCGACGATGGCGAAGTGGATGTTCGGAAACTGGCCCGCGACCGTGCCCATCGCCGGCTGCATGAGGAAGCCGTTTCCAATCACAAGGTCGTAGCCCTTGGACGCGAAGTTCGTCAGGTTCGGGACGTACTCGTCACCGCTCTTCGACTCGATGACGTCGGCCTTGATGCCAAAGTCAGTTTTGGCCTTCTGGAGTCCCAGGTAGGCGAGGTGGTTGAAGCTCTTGTCGTTGAGCCCGCCGGTGTCGGTCACCAGGCCGATCTTGAGTTGGGCGGCAGCCGGGGTGGTCGAACCCCCGCAGGCTACCAGCAGCATCGTCGCCGCACCCACCATGGCCAAGAACCGAACTCGTGAAAGACCCATGCTGCCAGCCCCCTTCATCAATAAACCGCTCACCGAAGAGGCCGTCGCTCCCGGATCGCGCGATTGTAGTCCACCGCAGGTTTGAATGTAACTTAACGGGATGCAGGTCCTCGAGGTCATCGGCCGCAAGCGCGATGGCGGCGAGCACACGGCTGAAGAGATCGAGTTCCTGCTGTCGGGTTACCTGCGCGGGGAGATCCCCGACTACCAGATGGCGGCGTGGCTGATGGCGGTGTGCATCCGTGGGATGACCCGCGCCGAGACGCTCGCGCTGACACAAGCGATGGTCGCCAGCGGCGAGGTGCTCGACCTGAGCGGCATCGAGGGCGTCAAGGTTGACAAACACTCGACGGGAGGGGTTGGCGACAAGGTCACGCTGATCGCCGCGCCGCTCGCCGCTGCCTGCGGGGTCAAGGTGCCCAAGCTCAGCGGCCGGGGGCTGGCCCACACCGGCGGGACCCTGGACAAGCTCGAGTCCGTGCCCGGGCTAACTGTCGATCTCGAGCCTGAGCGATTCATTCGCCAGGTCCGCGAGATAGGCATCGCCGTCGCCGCCCAATCGCCCCACATGGTGCCCGCGGACAAGATGCTGTACGCGCTGCGCGACGTGACGGCGACGGTGCCTTCGATCCCGCTGATCGCCTCCAGCGTGATGTCAAAGAAGATCGCCGCGGGCGCGGACGCGATCGTGCTCGACGTCAAGTTCGGCCGCGGCGCATTCATGCCCGACATCGACGCCGCGATTGAGCTGGCCTCCGAGATGGTGCAGCTCGGCGAGGGAGCCGGGCGCCGCACCGTGGCATTGATCACGGCTATGGACAACCCGCTGGGGCGCTCGGTGGGCAATGCGCTCGAGGTGCAGGAGGCGCTTGATGCGCTGGCGGGCAAGGGAGACGACGAGCTGGTGCAGGTTTCGCTCGTTGTCGCCCGCGAGATGTGCTGGCTGGCGGAGGTGGCCATGGATCCTGACGAGGCGCTCCGTTCGGGAGCCGGGCGCGACGCGTTCCTGCGCATGCTCGCCGCGCAGGGCGGCCGGCTGGCCGACGGCCTGCCGGTGGCGCCGGTCCAGGTGCCGATCGCATCGCCGGCAGATGGCTACGTCGAATCGATTGATGCACTGGCGGTCGGCCTCGCGTCGCTCGAGCTCGGTGCAGGGCGGGTGCGCAAGGAGGACAAGGTCGACCACGCCGCGGGGCTGGTGATCGACGCGCCGGTCGGCTCAAAAGTGCGCGTCGGCGATCCGCTGGTCACAGTGCATGCGCGGTCAAAGGAGCTGGTCGACCGCGTCACGCCAAGGCTGGAGAAGGCCTGGCGCCTCGTCGATCACGAGGTGAAGCGGCCGCCGCACGTGCTGGCCCGAGTCGACAAGGACGGCGTTACTCGGGCTAGATAGACTTCGAGCCGGTGGTAGCGACGGGCGAGAAGAAGTACCACGTCGGGCTCGCCAAGGGTGAGGTCGGCGATTACGTGTTGGTGCCCGGCGACCCCGGGCGCACGCCGATGATCGCGAAGTACCTGGACGGGGCGAAAGAGGTCGCATTCAGCCGCGAGTACCGGACCTTCACGGGCTCCCTCGACGGCGTGCCGGTCTCGGCCATGTCGACTGGAATGGGTGGCCCTTCGGTCGCGATCGGGGTCGAAGAGCTGAGTGAGCTCGGCGTCCATACCTTTCTGAGGGTGGGCACATGCGGCGCGGCGCAGCCCGAGATCAAGATGGGCGACCTGGTGATCGCGCTTGGATCTGTTCGCAGCGAGGGGACGCCAAACGGCTACGTGCCGCTCGAATACCCCGCCGTCGCCTCGCTCGACGTGGTGAATGCCCTGGTCGATGCCGCTAAGGCATCGGGCGCGCCCTACCACGTCGGGATCATCCGGTCGGTCGACGCGCTCTATTCCGACCTCATGCCGGACACGATGCCAAAGCCTCACCTGCGCGACGAGCTGGAGATGTGGTCGCGCGCGGGCGTGCTGAGCAACGACATGGAGACCTCGACGCTCTTCGTCGTGG
>JBGPYE010000091.1:0-6464 GCA_041493095.1 Candidatus Dormibacteraceae bacterium | reverse complement strand
ATGTTCGTGACGACCGAGACCGGCACCTTCGCTTTCTTGGCGAGCTGCGTCTTCGCGCGGTTCTCGTCGAGCCGCATCATGGCGAACCACCGCTCGGCGGGGATCTCGGGCGCGTTCGAGCGCGCGATCAAGCAGTTGGTGTTGCAGGGGTTGCCGACGACCAAGATCCGCACGTCGGTCGCGGCGCGAGCGGCGATCGCCTTGCCTTGCGGTCCGAAGATGCCGCCGTTCACGGACAGCAGGTCTTTGCGCTCCATCCCCGCCTTGCGCGGCACCGAGCCGACCAGCAGCGCCCATGACGTTCCGTCGAAGGCTTCCTCCGCCTTGTGCGTGAGCACCATGTCGTGGAGCACCGGGAATGCGCAGTCGTCGAGCTCCATGGCCACCCCTTCCAGCGCTTTCATCGCCGGCTCGATTTCCAGCAGCCGGAGGACTATCGGCTGGTTAGGACCCAGCAGGTCCCCAGAGGCGATCCGGAACAGCAGCGCGTAGCCGATCTGGCCAGCCGCGCCCGTGACCGTGACGTGGACGGGCTTTCGGCCCTGCTCGACAAAAATCCCCATGCCCAGCCAATCCTAGCCGCAGCAGGTGGATAGAGGCGCCGATCAGTAGGGCGGTTGCTATGACGAGAGCAGGACCAATAGAGTGGCGCGGCGCCTCACAGAGATAGAACGGGAACCCCCCGCAAAGGGTTCCGGCGCCTAGCGGAACCCTTCTCCCTCAGGTTCGAACAGCTCGTCCTCGGCCAGGCGGCGGGCGAAGCACAGGAAGCCGGTGTGGGCAACCATCCGGTGCGACGGGCGCATGCTGCGGCCCCGAACGGTCCAGCCTCGCTGCAGCACCTCGAACGCTTCGAGCATCCCGAAGCCGCGCACCTCACGCAGGCAGTCGAATAACCGCTGGACCTGGCTCACGTTCGGGCAGTGGGCGAACACGATGCCGCCCGGCCGGAGTGCCGCTTTCGCCCCAGGCACCGCCTGCCACGGCTCGGGGAGGTCGAGCAGCACGCGGTCGATGTCCCGCTCCTCGATCCCGAGGTACACATCGCCCAGCTTCAGCGTGAGGTTGGCGGGAAGGCTGCCGAGGGTGTCCACGATCGCCTTCTTCGCCGCCTCGAGGAACTCTTCCCGCTGCTCGTAGCTGACGACGACCCCTTCGGGACCGATCGCACGGAGGACCGCGAGGGTCAGCGCGCCCGTCCCCGTGCCCGCCTCGACCACCTTCGCGCCCGGGTGGATGTCCGCCGCGACCAGGATCGCGCCCAGGTCCTTCGGGTAGATGGGCTGGGCCTGCCGCACGCGACCGGTGACCTGCTCGGCGAAAGTCGGCCGCACCGCGAGCAACCGCGCGCCCATCTGCGTCGTGACGATGATTCCTTCCGACCGGCCGATCAGGTCGTCGAGGTTGATCACACCTGAATGAAGGGAGTGACGCTCGCCGGCCTTCAGGCGGACCCGATGGCGGCGGCCCACCTTGTCGATCAGCAGGATCAGCTCGCCTTCGGCGAGCGGTCGGATCACCCTCTTTTGTGCACGCGTATGAGGCAGTGCCAGTACGCGTGGCGCAGCTTTCCTTCTCGCCTCTCTGGGTGGAGTTGCGTCCGGGCTTCGCCCTTCGCCGCTTCGATCACGCCCGCAAGCTCTTCGGCCAGGGTTGGGTCCACCGCCATGTTGCGCATCCACTCGTCGTAATCCCAATCCAGCTCACGAGCCGAGGCGAGCTCGACCTCGAACCCTGCGCGCTCCAGCCGGCCGATCCATTCCTCGACGGTCAGCGACCGGACGTGTGACGGGTCGCGCCGGACCTCCACCTCGTGCAGCACCTCGCGCGCCTCCGCCGGCGGTGCGCAGTCGATGAATGCGGCGTCCCGGTCGGGCTTGAGCACGCGAAAGGCTTCGTCGAGGAATACGTCTATGTCGGGAAAGTGATGCGGCGCCGCGCGCACGGTGTAGAGGTCGAACGTCTCGTCCTGGAACGGCAGGCGCGCGGCGTCGCCGAGCACCCAGTCGGCGTTTTTGACGCCCCTCTCGTCGGTGAGGCGGCGAGCCTGGTCGAGCATCTCGGTCGTCAGGTCCAGACCGATCACGCGTCGTACGTAAGGCGCGAGGGCGAATGCTGTGTTGCCCGTTCCGGTCGCCACGTCGAGGGCCAGGTCGCCTGGTTTTGGGCGGGCCAGGTCGACCACCTCCTGCAGGCGCTCGGACGATGAGTGAAAGGTCGCCTTCGCGTAATTGGCGGCGACGGGCGCGAAGCTCGAGCGGACGTCGTCAGGCACAGCACAAAGTTAAAGAGTCCCTACCTTCCCGGTCCGAAATCGCGGTGGCGGGGTGCGGATTTCGGACCGAAGCCACTGAAGTGGCCCGTGGCCGCGTTCCCCGGCCACGGTGGCCGCGGAAAGCAAACGATGCGCGGGCGCTGGCTTCAACTATCGGTGCCCAGCTCGCCACTTCACTGGCGCTTGAGTCTAGTGAGCGCGATCCTCCGCCGCCCTGCCGCGAACACGAATCACGGCAACCACCACGACCGCGACGACGATGGCAGCTCCACCCGCGAAGTACAGGAGCGGGTGCGACCGCAACGACCGCTCCACGCTGTCACCGAAGAACAGGCCCAGAAGTAAGAAGACCGCCGCCCACGCGGCGCTGGAGATGGCCACGCTGATTGCGAACGTGCTGTAAGGCAGCTTGAGCACACCGGCGGCCACGGTGAGCGGGACCCGCAGCCCAAAGATGTGCCGCCCGAAGATCAACGCCCAGGGTCCCCATCTCCGAAATGAGTCCTCGGCGGTTTTCATCCGCTCCGGCGTCAGATGGAGAAGGCCCGCGAACCGGTGGTCGAGCAGCCGGCGGCCATAGCGGCGCGAGAGGAGATAGAGGTTGGTGGCGCCGAACGTGACGGCAAGGACAAAGCCGATCCACGCGACCAGGAAAACCGGCACGTTGTGCGGTAGGCGGTGGCCGGCGTAGGCGAGGAAAGCGTCGCCCGGGATGAAGAGCGGCACCCCTGACTCCTCGATATAGAGCAGCGCGAAGCCGACGAGGTAGCCGTCCTGCCTGAGCACATTTCCGATCGAGGTGTCCGCGTCCGGCGCCTGCCCGGCAGCGTCGTGCTCGACGAGGAGAACCATGATGACGATGACCAGGACGACGACAAGCGCGCCGCCGGCGATCCGTAGGGGCGTCGACTTCACGGGCGAAAGTAGTCGTAGCCGAGCTTGATGCCGATGATGATGAGGGCCAGGCCGGCGACCGGCTTGAGCCACGCGATCCTTTCGATGAGATTGGAGCCGATCAGCGTGAATCCGAACAGGCAGATGGCCGCGAGGAGCACACCACCGGCCAAGACGAAGAACCTGTACGACTGAGGAACGCCGCTCGCCACCGACGAGATGGCCAGGGCGTTGTCCAGCTGCAGGGCGATGTCGGTGAACGCGATCAGAAAGATCGAGACCAGGATCGTTCTTGTCATCGAGACCTCCAAAAGTTGGATTCGATAGAGGTCTTGCCGCGGATCCGGCGATCCGTGCGGCCCCGGGCATTGCTGCCGTCTTGACGGGACCAGCGGGAGTGGCTACTCCCCCCTACTTGATTCAAGACTATACCTGCTCCACCTCCCCCCAACCCTGCCCTCCCCCTGCGGGGGAGGGGTGTATTCACGCCTTGCTCAACGGGGGGGTTGTACTCTTCGCCGAGTAGTGGCCAAGGCTGTTGCCAGGTGGGATGGGGATAAGGTCAGGTTTGACATCGAGTCGGCCTCGGGTCACTCCGTGGCGATCGACGAGCCCCCCATCTTTGGCGACGACACCGCCATGCGCCCGACCGAGATGCTCCTCGCCGCGCTCGGCGGCTGCACCGGTCTCAATGCCGTGCTCCTGCTCAAGAAGTTCAAGCAGCCGATCAAGTCGATGGAGGTCGAGGTCGAAGGCGAGCAGGACAAGGAATGGCCGCGAGCGTTCCTCAAGATCGACATCACATTCCACCTCGGCTGGGACGGCAAGCACGACAAGGAAGCGGTCGAGAAGGCACTCGACCTGGCGTGCAACCGCTACTGCCCAATCCACGCGACGCTCTCGCGCGGGACCAAGATCGAACACCACAGCAAAGACGCACGCTGAACGGAGTTTCTCAAGGCCCAACTAGAATTAAGCCGTTCCCAAAAGCCCCAAGTACGTGTGAGGCCGCTCCGGAAACTTGCTCGAACGCTACGTCCCAGTTCTGATCTTCGTCCTCATAGTCCTCGGCCTACTCGGAGCATTGGTCACCCTGAGCTTTGTGCTCGGACCTTCGAAGCCCTTCAAGCGCAAGCTCTCGCCTTACGAGTCGGGCATCATCCCCGACACCCCGGCGCATCGCCGCATCTCCGTCCGCTTCTACCTCACGGCGATGCTCTTCATCATCTTCGACGTCGAGGCCGTCTTCTTCTATCCGTGGGCGGTGCTGCTGCGCCAGCTCAAGTGGTTCGGCCTGATCGAGATGCTCGTCTTCATGGGCATTCTGCTCGTCGCGCTGGCGCACATCTGGCGCAAGGGGGGCCTGGATTGGGAATAGAAGACCTCGCCGAGTCGCTCGGCCAGAACATCCTCACGACCACGCTCGGCAAGGTGGTCGGGTGGGGCCGCGGCAACTCCGTGTGGCCCGCCCAGTTCGGCCTCGCGTGCTGCGCCATCGAGATGATCGCGACCGCGACCGCGGGCGTGGACATTGCGCGCTTCGGCTCGGAGGCGTTTCGAGCGTCGCCGCGGCAGTCCGACCTCATGATCGTCTCCGGCCGCGTCTCTCAGAAGATGGCGCCGGTCCTGCGGGTCGTCTACGACCAGATGCCCGAGCCGAAGTGGGTGATCTCGATGGGTGCTTGCGCGTCGACTGGAGGCGTGTTCAACAACTACGCGCTCTTGCAGGGCGTCGACAAGATCGTGCCGGTCGACGTCTACATCCCCGGCTGCCCACCGCGGCCCGAAGACCTGCTGAACGCGCTGATGATCCTCCAGGAGAGGATCAAGGCCCAGGGGATCCTGCCGCGGCAGTGATCGCGGAGAACCTGGTGGTCGAGCGGGGAGTCAGCGCGGGTGACGCGTGGGTCACCGTCGATCCCGCGAACATCAAAACCGCACTCCAGTCGCTGAAGGACGACGGGTTCCGCTTACTGGTCTTCCTCACCTGCGTCGACCACCTGGTGGACACGTCCCGGCAGTGGCCGGCGCGTTACGAGCTGGTCTACGAGCTGCGCGACCTCGAGACGAAAGAGCAGCTCCGCGTCCGCGCGTTCATCGACGGCGACCCCCCGCACATCGACTCGGTGCACGAGCTGTTTCCGCCCGCCAACTGGGAAGAGCGCGAGACCTACGACATGTTTGGCGTCGTGTTCAACGGTCACCCGGACCTGACCCGAATCCTGATGCCCGACGACTGGGTCGGCCACCCGCTGCGACGCGACTACCCCGTCGGAGGCGAGGTCGTGGAGTTCTCCGAAGAGCACCAGGTCTGGCAGACGGCCCCCGACGACGCATGAGCACCTCTGAAGGCGTGACAATTACGAAGACGGGCGAGCAGGGCGCCTTCGGCGGCGAGCTGCTCACCGTCAACTTCGGCCCTCATCACCCATCCACGCACGGCGTGCTTCGACTCATCGTCGACCTCGACGGCGAGCAGGTGCGCAGCGTCAAGCCGGTCATCGGCTACCTGCACACCGGGATCGAGAAGCAGATGGAAGCGCTGCGCTGGCAGCAGGGCGTCGTGGTCACGGACCGACACGACTACCTCTCGCCTCCGATCAACAACCTCGCCTACGCGCTGGCGGTGGAAAAGCTGATGGGCGTCGATGTGCCGCCGCGGGCGCAGGCGCTGCGCGTGATCATGTCGGAGCTCACGCGCCTGTCCTCGCACCTCGTGTGGATGGGGACTAGCGGACTCGAGCTCGGTGCGATGTCGATGCTCATGTACTGCTTCCGCGAGCGCGACACCATCCTCGACATGAACGAGGAGATATCAGGGTTCCGGATGCACACGTCTTACATCCGGCCCGGCGGCGTGTTCGCCGACGCGACGCCGCGCTTCCTAGAGATGCTCGACGACTTCATCAACGTGATGCCCGGGCACGTCGACGAGTACGAAGACCTGCTGACCATGAACCCGATCTGGCGCTCGCGCACGATCGGCATCGGCCGGCTGTCGCCGGAGGACGCCAAGGTGCTCGGCGCGACCGGACCGATGATTCGCGGCTCAGGCGTCGCCTGGGACCTGCGCAAGTCGATGCCCTACTCGGGCTACGAGAACTACGACTTCGAGGTCGCCGTCTCGGACGACTGCGACTGCTACGGGCGATATCTCGTGCGGATCAAGGAGATGCGAGAGGCGGTCAAGATCTTGCGCCAGGCGCTGGACAGGCTACCGGACGGGCCAATCAACGTGGACGACCGCAAGATGCTGCCTCCACCGCGCGAAGAGCTCGAGACCTCGATGGAGGCT
>JBGPYE010000120.1:0-5809 GCA_041493095.1 Candidatus Dormibacteraceae bacterium | reverse complement strand
CCTTTTCTCGGCCTGGTACAAGGGGCAATCTTCGTAGTTGCGCACGCAAATCGGCGGGCTGTCGGTCAATGCGTACTTGCGCTTCGAAAGATGGTCGACGTGACAGTCGAATCGATAGATGCGCAGCACCGACCGCCGTTCTTTCAGGTATTCCTCGAGGTATGGGCAGCGCCGCATCGCGATCTACGATAGGCCACCCATGCTGGATTTCGCGCGCACTGGCTCCGCGATCGGATCGACGTCCGCCACGCTCGAGAAAACGCACATCCTCGCCGCGTATCTGCGCAGCCTTGACGATGAAGACCTGCGCCGAGCCGCCGTGTTCATGAGCGGCCGGGCGTTCAGCCCCTCCAAGCGCAGGACTCTGGGACTCGGCTGGGCGGCGGTGAGCAAGGTCGTGTCTTCGATCTCTGGGCTCGACGAGGACGAGCTCGGACGCATCTTTCGCAAGCACTCGGACCTCGGCGGCTGGGCAGGCGAAGCTTTGGACGGCCGCACGCAGGCCGAGCCCGTCACGCTCCAGGAGATCGATGAGGCGCTCGAAGCGATTCGCACCGCGCGAGGGGCGGCGAAAGCCGCGCCGCTGGAGAAACTCCTACGACGTCTCGACCCGGAGGCGGCGCGCTTTTTCATCAAGATCATCTCGGGTGAGCTCCGCATCGGCCTGAGCGAGGGCCTGGTCGAGGCAGCTATCGCGGAGGCGTTCGAGGTCCCGATCACGCAGGTCAAGCGCGTCCATCTCATCACCGGCGACATCGGCGAAACCGCCGTCCGCTGCAAGCACAAGCAGTTCGACACCACGACCATCGCGCTGTTCCAGCCGGTCCGGTTCATGCTCGCAAGCCCGGTGGAAACTCCGGCTGAAGCCTTCGAGCGAATGGGCGCAGAGAGCGTGTGGACTGAGGAGAAATACGACGGCGTTCGATGCCAGCTTCACCGGCAGGGCGATCGCGTCGAGCTGTTCTCCCGAGACCTCAAGGAGACCACCGAGGCTTTCCCCGAGCTGTCCGAAAACGCACCGTCGATCGGCCACGACGTGCTGTTCGACGGTGAGGTGCTGGCGCATCGCGAAGGCCGGGTGCTCAGATTTTTCGAGCTGCAGCGGCGACTGGGCCGCAAGAAGGTATCGGCCGAGCTGCGCGACGAGGTGCCGGTCGTGCTGGTGGTCTTCGACCTCCTGTGGCTCGATGGCCGGGCATTGCTCGATGAGCCGCTCGAGACGCGACGCCGGCTGATGGAGGGCCTGGGTCTGCAGCACCCGTTTCTTCTGGCCAGGGTGGAGGAGGCAACGGGGCCCGACCACCTCGACCGGATCTTTGCCGAGACTCGCGAGCGCGGCAACGAAGGGCTGATGGTGAAAGATCCCTTGACCCCGTACACGCCTGGTCGCCGCGGGCTCGCGTGGCTGAAGCTCAAGCGTCCGCTGGCGACGCTCGACGTCGTGGTGACCGCGGTCGAATGGGGTCACGGCAAACGCAAGGGTGTTCTGTCGGACTACACATTCGCGGTCAAAGACACGAGCACCGGCCGGCTCGTCAACGTCGGCAAGGCCTACACAGGCCTGACAGACGCAGAGATTGCCGAGATGACCAAGCGCTTCCTCGGCATCACGATCGAGGACCACGGCCACGTCAGGTCGGTGAAACCCGAGGTCGTCCTCGAGGTGGCCTTCGATTCGATCCAGCATTCTTCTCGGCACAAAAGTGGGTACGCACTTCGATTTCCGCGCATCGTTCGAATCCGCGATGACAAGCCGGTCGAAGAGATCGACGCTGTCGAGCGCGTGACCGAGCTGTACGAGCGCTACTTCGGCGAGAAGTCAGTGCCCGCTCTGAGCGAGGTTGCAGAAGTGAGCGCCCCCACCGCGGCTGCGCCGGACCTCCCCGGCAAGCGGGGAGGGGGCAAGCCGTGAAGCTAACTTTCATGGGGACTGCAGGGGCGCGGTTCATGGTGGCCAAGCAGCTGGCCGCGTCTGGCGGCCTCTACCTCGAAGAGGGCGACACGCGCATCAGCCTCGATCCGGGCCCGGGTGCGATCGTGCAGTACGCCAAGCGCAAGGTCGACCTGACCAAGCTCGACGCGATCGTCATCAGCCACCGGCATCTCGACCATGCGGGCGACGTCAACGTCATGGTCGAAGCCATGACCGAGGGCGGCTTCCAGCACCGCGGCCGCTTGTTCTGCCCATCGGACGCCCTTGACGTCGACCCTGTGGTGCTGAACTACCTGCGCCCTTTCCCGCAGGAGGTCATCCGGCTCGAGCCCGAGACCTCGTACACGGTGAAGAGCGTCACGTTCACGACAACCCCGCGCCACGTGCACCAGGTGGAGACATACGGATTCCGGTTCGGTGACCGCTTCGGCTGGGTGACCGACTCCGCGTACTACGACGGCATCGCGGAGCAGCACAAGGCGGACGTGATGGTGATCCACGTCGTCCTCATGCAGTGCCGCGCCGAGCTGCCCCACCTGTGCCTCGAGGATGCGGAGCGGATCATCCGTGAGGCCAAGCCGCGCCTTGCGATCCTCACGCACTACGGCATGACCGTCTGGCGCGCCCATCCGTGGGAGCTCGCGGCCGACCTGACGCAGCGAATCGGGACCGAGGTCAAAGCCGCGCGCGACGGAATGAGCATCGAGCTCTGAAATGACAGCCGAGCAGCGTTTTCTGTTCCTGCTCATCCTCGTCGGCGCGCTCGCGACCGTGCTGGGCCTTGTGTCCAGACGTGCGCGCCTGCTGCCGTACCCGGTCGTGCTCGCCGCCGCCGGCATCGCCGTGGGCCTGCTGCCCGGCGGCCAGTTCCCACGCCTCGGCGGCAGCGTCATCCTGCTGGCGTTCGTGCCCGGCCTGGTTTTCGAGGCCGCCCTGACGCTCGACCTCGCCGAGCTGCGCCGGAGGATGCTCCCCGTCTCGCTGCTGGCCACTGTCGGCGTCGCCCTGACCGTCGTGCTGATCGGCGCCTTGACCCACCTGCTGCTCGGCTTCAGCTGGGCGAGCGGGTTTCTGCTGGGCGCGATCCTCGCTGCCACAGATCCGATCGCGGTCGTCACGCTGCTGCGTCGGTTGAAGGCGCCAGGGGGACTGGCGGCGATCCTCGAAGGGGAGAGTTTGTTCAACGACGGCACAGGCGTCGCGGTCTTCTCAGCTGTGCTCGCGACGATCCTGAGCGGCGCCCCCTCTTTCGGCGACGCCAGCATCCGGTTCCTCGAGCTCACGCTCGGCGGCACTGCGGTCGGCCTTGCGGTTGGGTTCCTCGGCCTGGCCCTGTTGCGGTTCGCCGAGGATGCGCCGCTGGAGATCCTCGCCACGCTCGTCATCGCGTACGGCAGCTACCTCGCCGCCGACCTCCTGCACGCCTCGGGAATCGTGGCTGTGGTCGTCGCCGGGATCGTGGTCGCACGTTACGGCGCGCGGCTGGGCCGGCTGCACGGCCCTCAGCTGCTCGGGTTCTGGAGCCTGCTGGCGTTCGTGCTCAACGCGATGCTGTTCATCATCGTCGGGGCCGCCCTGCCCGCCTGGACGCTGCTGCCTGTGGCGTGGGTCGTGCTGGCTGCGTTCCTGATCATGCTGGTCACGCGAGCGGTGCCGGTGTACGGGCTTTTGGCCATCGCGGCATACCGCGGGCCATCCATCCCCTGGCGCTGGAGGCACGTCACGTTCTGGGCAGGATTGCGAGGCGCGCTGTCAGTTGCGCTGGCGCTTTCGGTCGCCGGCCTCAACGGCGTTGACAGCCGCGTGTCGGTTGTCGCCTACGGTGTTGTGCTGCTGTCACTGCTGGTGCAAGGCGCGCTGATGGCACCGGTCATGCGAGGGCTCAAGATCGAGTCAACAAGTTGAGCCGCTGGCGCTGGCGCGGCTCGGTCGCGCTGCTCGCCGTCGCGGTCGGCTTCGTCATCTACCCGCTCATCGAGGGCGGCAACGATGTCATCAACTCCGACTGGCCTGCCTTCGCCACCGGCGCTCGAATCCTCGTCAGCGATCCGGGTCACCTCTACGACTTCGACGTTCAGCGTCGTGTCGAGCTCGAGGTCACGGGAGGCCGCTCGCTGATCACGCTCGGCATCAACGGGATCCTGCCGTTTGTCGCTCCGGCGTGGGTCGCTTTCTTCGCGGTGCCGTTTGAGCTGCTCGGGACGAACCTCGGCGGCAGGCTCTGGATCCTGTTTGGACTTACCTGCCTTGCGCTCGGTCTTCTCCTGGCCGTGCGGCCGCGCGCTCCAGCTGCAATCCTGCCCGCTTTCGCGTCGGTGCCCACCGCTCTCCTCCTACTCAACGCGCAGCTCGACGGCATGGTGGCGCTTGGGATCGGCGCGGCGATCTCGCTGCGGTCCCGAAAGTATCTCGCGGGTTTGTGCCTCGGGCTGACCCTCCTCAAGCCTCAGCTCGTGCTCCCTCTCGGCGTGGCCCTGATCGTGAGCCGGCAGTGGCGCGTGCTCGGCGGATGGGCCACCGCCGGGGTGGCGCTCTTCGCGGCCGCGGCCGTTCTAAACCCGCTCTGGGTCCTTCAATGGCTGCCGGCGCTCAACGGCCCGGTCCGACCGGGCAGCCGGGAGGTCGACCTCGCGCACTTCGGCACGCTGCTCCCATCCGGAGGGCAGGCACTCGCCGTCGCGGGCCTGACCGTGATCACGATCGCGGCGGTGGTGCTGCTGGCCCGGCGCCAGCGCGACGATTTCCGTGCGGCGGCCGCCGTCCTTGTCGCCGGAGGTGTGCTGGCCGCGCCGCATGCCCTGCCCACCGACCTGGTGCTGGTCGCTGTCGCACTCGCCATCTGGGGAGATGCGGAGTGGTACGACTGGCTGCTGCTCTCAGTTGGCGCAGCGATTGCAGCGTTTCTGCCGGCGCCTGTGCCTGCAGTGACCGGGGTGATCGTGATCGGCTGGGTGTGCCTGAGAGCTGGAGGAGTTATCGCCGCGTGGCGGCGAGGACCGGCGCCGGTGTCTGCTGGATGATCCCGTCGATCAGCCCGTAGTCGACCGCTTCCTGCGGTGTCAGAAAGTAGTCCCTGTCCGTGTCGCGTTCGACTCGCTCCAACGGCTGGCCCGTGTGCTTCGCGATCAGCTCGTTCAGCACGGACCGGATGCGAATGATCTCTCTCGCGTGGATGTCGAGGTCGGTCGCCTGGCCCTGCAGGCCGCGGCCGCCGATCAGCGGCTGGTGCATGTGAATGTTGGAGCTGGGAAGGGAGAAGCGGCGGCCTTTCTTGCCGGCCATCAACACCACGGTCCCAAAGCTCGCGGCCCGGCCGATGCAAACAGTAGAGATCGGCGCCTGGACGTACTGCATGGTGTCGTAGATCGCGAAGCCGGAGCTGACCGACCCGCCGGGGGAGTTGATGTAAATCTGGATCTCCTTCTCCGGGTCGTCGGCGGCCAGGTACATGAGCTGGGCCACGACCAGGTTGGCGACGACGTCATCGATTGGCCGGCCGATCAGGATGATGCGGTCCTTGAGCAGGCGCGAGTAGATGTCGAAGGTTCGCTCGCGGTTGCCGCCTTCATTCTCGGTGACGGTCGGTACGTACCCCACTGCTGCTGAAACTGTACGAGATATATTCGGGTGGTTGGCTAGCGGGACCGTACTCGCGCCGGGGGAGTTCTTCAGCGGGCTGCGCAAAGAGTTGAAGGCGAAGCTACCGGTCGCCCTGCGCACGTTCAGCAGCGCCCGCGGACGCGGCCGGCTGATGAAGCTGCACTACGGCCGTCCGGAGTTCCATTACGAGGCCTGGCACCACACCGGAGTCGGCCGGCTAGAGATCGGTCTGCACTTCGAGGGAGCGGCGTCGGAAAACCAGGACGCGTTCGATTT
>JBGPYE010000078.1:0-6858 GCA_041493095.1 Candidatus Dormibacteraceae bacterium | reverse complement strand
TTGTAGCCGCGGACGTGGAGGTTCTCGTGGTTGGTGCGGCGGTACGTCAGCCGGTGGATCAGCGTCGGATAGCCGTGAAAGGCGAAGATGATCGGCTTGTCCTCGGTGAAGAGCGCGTCGAAATCCGTGTCGCTCAACCCATGCGGGTGCTCCGTCTCCGGCTGCAGCCTCATGAGATCGACGACGTTCACAACGCGAACCTTCAGCTCAGGAAGATGCTGCCGGATCAGATCGGCGGCGGCCAGCGTTTCCAGCGTCGGCACGTCGCCGGCGCACGCCAGGACGACGTCGGTCTCGTGGCCGGCGTCGCTGCTGGCCCAGTCCCAGATGCCGAGACCCCGCGTGCAGTGCACAATCGCGTCGTCCATCGACAGGTAGTTCAGGGCGGGCTGCTTTCCGGCGACCATGACGTTGACGTAGTTGCGGCTGCGCAGGCAGTGGTCGGCGACCGAGAGAAGCGTGTTTGCGTCGGGCGCGAGGTACACACGGATGACCTCCGCCTTCTTGTTCGCGACGTGGTCGATAAAGCCCGGATCCTGGTGTGAGAACCCGTTGTGGTCCTGCCGCCAGACATGCGATGTGAGCAGGTAGTTGAGCGACGCGATAGGACGTCGCCAGCGAATCTCGCGCGTCACCTTCAACCATTTCGCGTGCTGGTTGAACATCGAGTCGATGATGTGGATGAACGCCTCGTAGCAGTTGAACAGGCCATGGCGGCCTGTGAGCAGATAGCCCTCGAGCCAGCCTTCGCACATGTGCTCACTAAGCACCTCCATCACGCGCCCATCGGGCGACAGATGATCGTCGTCCGGTTCCAGGACGGCGTCCCAGGCTCGGTCGGTCGCCTCGAACACCGGCTGCAGCCGGTTGGAGGCGGTCTCGTCCGGGCCCATGATCCTGAAGTTGGCCGGGTTGTTCCGGATCACGTCGCGGAGATATACGCCGAGGACGCGTGTGGCTTCGCTGGTGGTGGTGCCTGGCTTGGCCACGGACACGGCGTAAGCCCGGAAGTCGGGAAGCTTCAGGTCCCTCAGCAGCTCGCCTCCGTTGGCGTGAGGGTTGGCGCTCATCCGGCGCTCCCCGTTGGGCGCCAGGGCCGCAAGCTCGGGCATCAACCGCCCTGACTTGTCGAATAGCTCCTCGGGCCAGTAGCCGCGCATCCAGGCTTCGAGGATGCCGACATGGTCGGGCTTGGCCTGGAAATCCGTGATCGGCACCTGGTGGGCGCGAAAGGTGCCTTCGATCTGCTGGCCGTCGACGATTTTCGGCCCGGTCCACCCCTTCGGAGTGCGGAGCACGATCATCGGCCACGGACGCCGCGCGACCTCATCGTGCGAACGCGCGGCGCCCTGGATGGCCGCGATCTCGTCAAGCGCCAGGTCCATCGCCGCCGCCAGCTGCTGGTGTACGGATTCCGGTTCATCACCGCTGACGAAGATCGGCGCGTGCCCGTAGCCCTCGAGCAGCTCGCGGAGCTCCTGCTCGGGGATCCGGGCAAGGATCGTCGGGTTGGCGATCTTGTATCCGTTCAGGTGGAGGATCGGCAGAACCGCGCCATCTTGCCGAGCGTTCAGGAACTTGTTCGAGTGCCAGCTGGCCGCGAGCGGGCCGGTCTCGGCCTCGCCGTCGCCGACGATGCAGAAAACGGTAAGGTCGGGGTTGTCGAAGGCCGCGCCGTATGCGTGCACCAGCGCGTACCCGAGCTCGCCGCCTTCATGAATCGACCCCGGCGTTTCGGGCGCAACGTGGCTGGGGATGCCGCCCGGGAAGGAGAACTGCCGGAACAGCTTTCGCATGCCCTCCGCATCGGCCGAGATATCCGGGTAGACCTCGCTGTATGTGCCTTCGAGATATGCGTTCGCGACCGCCGCAGGGCCGCCGTGGCCCGGGCCCATGATGTAGATCGCGTCGAGGTCGCGGTTCTTGATGACGCGGTTGGCGTGGGCGTAGATGAGGTTCAAGCCGGGCGTCGTGCCCCAGTGACCGAGCAGCCGTGGCTTGATGTGCTCGAGCTTCAGAGGTTCCTGCAGCAGCGGGTTGGCGAGCAGATAGATCTGGCCGACGGACAGGTAGTTCGCCGCGCGCCAGTACGCGTGGATCAGGCGCAGCTCCTCGGCGCTGAGCGGGGTGCTGCTGGTCACTTTCTGGTCCCGGCCTTCGGCTTCGGCTTCGCGACGGCTTTCGCTTTCGTTCGTGCTTTCGCCACAAGTGCAGGTCGGGTGGGGGAGACCTTCTCACGCAGAGCGGCCATGCGGGCCTTCCCTAAGTTGCTCTTCATGATCCAGGCCACGTCTTTGTCAGTCGAACGCAGCCACTTCTCGATATAGGGCTGAGCATTTTCCGGGGCGGCCGCCGCGGCGACGCTCCAGCAGTAGCCGAGCGCCTGGCGCAGGATTTTGAAGTCTTCACCCTTACGCAGATCGGTCGCCGCGGCGATTGAGCTGGTGATGCGATCCAGGATGGCCAGCACCTGCACCGCGCTCGAGCTATATCTCAACAGGTCGGGTTCGCACAGCCCCGCGGCCGCCGCGCGCTGCACATACGGCTCTTCGCCTGCCCATACCTGCATCTCGGCCAGAAGGTAGGGCATGCTCTCGCGACCGATGCGCTGGAGCGCGATAGCAACGCCCTCCCGTACCCGCCAGCGGCGATCGGAAGCGAGCTCACGGAGCCACGTCATGACCGCGTCCGGCTCCATGAGCGCCACCTTTCCGAGCCCGGCAGTGCCGCACAGCGCAAGAAACTCGTCGGCGGAAGCGGAGAAGCGCCAGAGCCGGTCTGAGTCGGCTTCGTCGCCGACGGCCTGCACGAGCTCGAGGTTGGCCCGCGGTCCTGGGAGCCCGGAGTGCTTCTTCAGGTAAGGCTCCCAGCGCTTGAGGTCCCTCAGCTCCGCGCGATAGTCGTCAACGCGCCCTCCCATCTCTCTTTTCGATCCTAAGCTACCGGCACACATCACCTTTGGAGGGCGCCATGACAATCGACTTCGTACACCATCCTCACCCGCAAACCGAGAGCCGACGACTCACCAGGCCGCCGAGGGTCGCCGACGAGCACGTCGGGTTCAACGGCCGGCTCGGTGCGGCGATCACCCGCAGCGTCGGCACGATGTGGGCTTTCTACACAGCAGCCTGTTTCATGGCCCTGTGGATGGCGCTCGCCGGGCCTGCGTGGGGCCCGCTCCACAAGGTGGACCCGTACCCCTTCGCCTTCCTTCTATTCCTCGGCAACATCGTTCAGCTGCTGCTGATGTTCGTGATCATGGTCGGCCAGCAGGTGTTGGGAGCGGCTTCCGACAAACGGGCGGTCGTCACTTACCAGGACGCGGAGGCGATCCTGCACGAATGCCTCCAGATGCAAGAGCACCTCGGGGCCCAGGACCGAGCGCTCGAGGGCATCGTCAGCCGCATGGGAGAGCTCGAGAAGAGGATGGCGGGATAATGGTCGGACGCCGGCAATTGGCGATCAGGGGTAGGTAGGCAGATGACTCAGCAGGACGGGCACGTGGATCACGCGGGCCGAAAGCATGACAAACGCAGGGTGATGGTCACGCAGCTTCTGCGCAGCCCCGTGTTGAATCCGGACGGCGCCGAGGTCGGGCGCCTCGAGGATCTCATCGTCAAGCTCGCCGAAGGCGGATATCCGCCGGTGACCGGCCTCAAAGTGCGCGTCGGAGCGCAAGACGTGTTCGTGGGCAAAGACCTGATCGATAAGCTCGAGCCGGGCGCCGTCCGACTCAACACGCACACTCTCCAGACGCAGCCTTTCCAGCGGCGGGCGGGCGAAGTGCTCCTCGCGGCGGACGTGCTCGGCCGTCACCTGGTCGACGTTGCGCGCGGCCGCATCGTCCAGGCCCACGACCTCGTGCTGACTCCAACTGAAGATGGCTGGCAGCTCCGGGGGATCGACCGCAGCCCACAGGCCATGCTGCGCCGTCTCCTGCCGAGGCGCGGACGACCCGACCTACGCCGGCACGCCATCCTGGACTGGAAGGACGTGCAGCCCTTCGTGCGCCACGTTCCCACCGCCAAGCTGCTCATGCCTCTCCAGCGCCTCCGCCGCCTGCACCCGGCGCAGATCGCGGACATCGTGGAGGGCGCCTCGCACGAAGAAGGCGAGGAGATCATCGAAGCGGTCGAAGGCGACGCCGACCTGACGGCCGATATCTTCGAAGAGCTCGACCCGGAGCACCAGGTGGAGTTCCTGAAGTCCATGACCAACGAGGAGGCGGCGCGAGTGCTCGACCGCATGGCGCCCGATGACGCCGCCGACCTGCTCGGCGAGCTCGACCAGTCGCGCCGGCTGCCGGTCCTCAACCACATGTCGGCGAGCCAGCAGCACAAGCTGCGCAAGCTCCTTCAATATCACCCGACCACAGCCGGCGGCATGATGAGCCCGGACTACGTCTGGGTACTTCGCGACTCGACCGTCGAGATGGCGATTGAAGCTGTGCGGACCGACGACAAGTCGCCCCACCAGCTGCTCAACATCGTGTTCGTGACTGAGCACGACGGTAAGTTCCTGGGCAGCATCTCGCTGGCCGACCTGGTCCGCGCGGATGCGGCGCGCAAGGTCGAAGAGTTGAAGCTCATCGACTGCAGCATCGGCGCAGGGGCAGACTTCGTCGATGTCGTCTTGATGATGGCCGACTACAACCTCACAGCCCTTGGCGTGATCGATGCATCTCGCAACTTGATCGGCGCCATTTCGGTAGACGACCTGATGGAGGCGCTCGTTCCCGAGGAATGGCGCAACCGGGTCGAAGCGAGCACCGGGGTCTAACTCAATAGTGGCCGGGCGCGAGCCAACGGAAAAGGACTCGCGTTCGACCCGAAGGTCAGCGATCGTCACCGACGCACACGAAGGCGACATCCACGGCGCGTTTGGGACGATCCGCCTCAGCGACGTCACTCCACGCCGCACCTGGCGTCGCCGCCTCCTCACCCTCGCCGCCATCGTGGGACCGGGCCTCATCGTCATGGTCGGCGACAACGACGCCGGCGGCGTCTCCACCTACGCGCAGGCAGGACAGGACTTCGGCTACTCACTCCTGTGGACGCTGCTCCTGCTGATCCCTGTCCTGATCGTCAATCAGGAGATGGTGGTGCGGCTGGGAGCGGTGACCGGCGTCGGGTACGCGAAGCTGATCACTGAGAGGTTCGGCAATTTCTGGGGATGGTTCTCAGCCGGCGGCATCTTCCTCCTGAACTTCCTCACCATCAGCACCGAGTTCATCGGCATCAGCCTGGCCGGAGAGTATTTCGGCTTCAGCCCATTCGTGGTCGTGCCGTTGGGTGCGCTGGTGCTCGTCGCCATCACGATCAGCGGAAATTTCCGGCGGTGGGAGCGCGCGATGTTCGTGTTCCTGTTCGCGAGCCTGCTCGTGCTCCCACTTGCGGCGCTGAGCCACCCGGATCCGGCGGCGGCGCTGAATGGATTCCTACAACCAGGCATCCAGGGCGGACTGACTTCCAACTCGGCGCTGCTGATCATCGCCATCGTCGGCACGACCGTCGCCCCCTGGCAGATGTTCTTCCAGCAGTCCAACGTCATCGACAAGCGCATCACACCGCGGTGGCTCGACTACGAAAAGGCGGACACCGTGCTGGGTGCATTCGTGGTAGTTGTCGGCGCGGCTTGCATCATGATGGCGTCCGCCTCCGCGTTCATGGGCACGCCGGATTTCGGACATTTCACCGACGCGCTCGGGATTGCGCGCGGATTGGCCGGCCATATCCACCCGGTCGTGGGTTCGATCTTTGCTCTGCTTCTTTTTGACGCTTCGATCGTTGGCGCCTCCGCGGTGACGCTCGCGACGTCTTACGCGTTCGGCGACATGTTCGGGCTGCGTCACTCGCTTCACCGCGGCGTCGGCGAAGCGAAGCTCTTCTACGGATCCTATACGGCGATGGTGCTGCTGGCGGCGGCCATCGTGCTCATTCCCAAGGCCCCGCTCGGACTCATCACGACGGCCGTCCAGGCGCTGGCGGGGATCATGCTGCCGAGCACAACCGTCTTCGCCGTCCTGCTCTGCAACGACCGCGCCGTCCTCGGCCCATGGGTCAACAAACCCTTGCTGAACCTCTTCGCCGGCCTGATCGTCGGCGTGCTGATCGTGCTGTCGATGATCCTGGTCATCTCGACGGTCATCCCATCGATCGACGTGACCAGGCTGCTGTTGGTATTGGGCTCGGTGATGATGGTGGTCCTGATCGGCGGCGCGGTCAGGTTCCAGCTCACCCGGGGCCGCGAGGCGCCGGTGCCTGAGCTGTCGCGCGCCGAGCGCGAGAACTGGCGGATGCCGGCCCTCGCCCTCCTCGAGCGCCCGACATGGTCGCTGGGGCGGAGGATCGCGATGCTCACGCTCAGCGGGTACCTGATGGTGGCGATCGTCCTGCTGGGAGTCAAGGCAGTCCAGCTTGCCCTAGGCCATTAACAACTCGCTTACAAACCTAAACCGCGCGCGACCGTAGAATGATCGCCCGTGCCACTCGGTTTCAAGCCGGGGCACCGCGCCCGCGCGTCGCGCGGGCGACTGAGCCCTTTTCGCACACTCACCATCGCCCTGCTGGCGATTGCGCTTTCCGCGGCCGCGGGGGGTTTCGCGTACTTCGTCCCCGCCGCCGTTACGGCCTTCAACGCGACAGCGCAGGTCGTCAACGTTCCGTCTCCGTCTCCGACAGGCCTCTTGTTCTCGCCGTCGCCTTCACCTAGTCCGGCCTCCGAGGGCGCGTTCACAGTCCTGCTCCTGGGCTCGGACGACGACTCGAAGTTCTTCGCCGACCACGTCCTGACCCAATCGATGATCCTCGTCCGCGTGGTGCCCGCCACCAAAGAGGTCACCATGCTGTCGATACCTCG
>JBGPYE010000229.1:0-3399 GCA_041493095.1 Candidatus Dormibacteraceae bacterium | reverse complement strand
CTCCTGCGCTCCTCGCTCACGCATCAACGGATGCGCTCGCTCCGGTGCTCGTCGGCGCCTAGCATCTGGACCACCTGGGCACCGAATCTCTCGGCCGGCCCTCCGGTCGCACCACTAACGCCCATGTACGGGAGAAGGAGCCAGTCGCGCTCGACCGGCCTCTTCCTGGTCCTTTGCGCATCGATGCTCCTGCTTGCGATGTTGAGCGAGCAGTCGTGGGCGGCAGGTGCGCGCGGTGTCGCCAAAAGCGCGCTCGCACCTCTCGAAGGCGTGATGACGCAGGTCGCCGGCAATGTCGATCGCGTCACAGCGGTCTTCGGCGACGTCGCAACCCTTCGGGCTGAAAACCAAAGGCTGAAGGCGGCCGACGAGGCGCTGCGCCGCCAGGTCGTCGAGCTGAACGCCGCGGCGAAAGAGAACGCGACGCTTCGCCAGGCGCTCGACTTCGAGCGATCGTTCGGCCACAAGATGGTCGCGGCGCAGGTCGTAGGACGTGGTCCCGATGGTTTCAGCCGCACGCTGCAGATCGACCGCGGAACGGGCGACGGCGTGCAGCCAGGGATGATCGTGACGACCGGCGCGGGTCTGGTCGGGCGCGTGCGAGAGGCCGGCCCTCATGGAGCGATCGTCCAGACGCTGGGCGATCCGCAGAGCCGCGTCAACGTCTTTCTCTCGAAGTCCGGGCTGCAGGGTACGGTCACCGGCGGGCCGGCCGCGCTTCAGCTCGAGGTCGAGCACTCGCTCGGGCTGGCCGCGTCGACCGGGGAATGGGCGCTGACCAGCGGAGTCGGGGGCGGCTATCCGCGAGGCCTGGTCGTGGGTGAGCTCGCGTCAGTCACGCATCGCGCCTCGTCGACCACCGACCAGGCGCTCATCGCCTGGGTCAACGACCCGGGCAGCATCAGCCTCGTACTCGTGATCACCGATTTCGTGCCGTCATGAAAAGGCTGGCCTTCGCGGCGGTGATGCTCGCGACCATCCTGGTGCAGGTGACGTGGGCGCCGCGGCTCACCATCGCGGGCGTCTTTCCAAACCTCGCGCTGGTCGCCGTCATCGCCGTTGCGTGGACAGCCGGCGTCAGGTCGGGAATGGCCTGGGCGTGCGTCGCCGGCTTGATGCTCGACCTCACCGCGCCCGGTCCGCTCGGGCCGCACGCGCTGGCGCTGCTTGCCGGCGCCTATCTCACCGGGTTCTGGACGCGGAACCTGGACCGTGAAAGCGTTCTGCACCCAATGCTCGCGGCAGCGGCCGGCACTGCCGTCTACTCGATCATCCTGGTCGCTGCCGACGACACGCTCGGCCTGGCGGTTCCACCGCTTGGGACTGCGATGCAGCTGCTGGTCGCGGCCTCCGTCTACAACGCGGTCTTGATGCCCGTCGCTTTGCTGCTCATTCGGAGACGTCAGGTGGTCGCGCCAACCATGCGCGCGAGCTCGGCTTGATCGAGCTTGGCGGCGCGGCAGCGAGCGCTCGATGGTCGATGCGCCTGCTCGCCGCCGCCTCAGTCGCAGTCCTCGTCATCGGCGGTCTTGCCGTGAAGCTTGCGCAGTTGCAGGTCTCCGACGGCGCGCAACTCGCCGGGATGGCGCGCGCCAACACCGTGCATCGAATCGTCCTGGAGGCCGACCGCGGCATCATCTACGACCGGCACGGAGTGGCACTGGTCGCCAACAGCCCGGTGTGGAGCCTCGAGGTGGTGCCGGCCGTGCTGCCGATCGATGCGCGGGCGCGTGCGGCTGAGCTTTCAGAGCTGGCCCGCATCACAGGCATGCAGGAAGCGGCGGTGATCGCGGCGCTCCTCGCGGCCGACCCGTACGGCAGCGTACGCGTCGGCCGGGACCTGACGCAGGCGCAAGAGCTCGCGATCAACGAGCGCTTGCCCGACCTACCCGGCGCTTCGATCGTGCAGCGCGCGGTCAGGACCTACGTCGACCCTTTGACGTTCGGACACGTGCTCGGATACGTTGGTCCGCTCAACGAGGCCGACGTCAAAAGGCTCAAGCCCGACGGCTACCGGGCCGGCGAAGTGATCGGGAAGGTCGGAGTCGAGGCCGGACTCGAGACTCTGCTGCATGGCAAGAACGGCTGGGCCGACGTCGAAGTCGACGCACGCGGACAGATCGTCAGGACGCTCGACACCCAGGCGCCCGTGGCCGGCGACTCGGTGTACCTGAGCCTCGATGCGGCGCTGCAGCGTGCCACGGCGCAATCGCTCGCCGCCGGCCTGGTCCGCGACCGCAAGACGGCGGGGGCGTCGGTCGTCGTCGACCCTCGAACCGGTGAAGTGATGGCGCTGGTAAGCCTTCCCGGCTACGACACCAACCTCTTCACGCACGGCATCAGCCAGGCCGAGTACAAGAAGCTGCTCGACGATCCGAACCGCCCACTTCTGAACCGCGCCATCGCGGGCCAGTACGCACCTGGGTCGACGTTCAAGATGGTCACCGCGACCGCAGGCCTTCAGGAAGGCAAGATCAGCGCCGACACCCTGCTCGGCTGTCCCAGCTATCTGAACGTCAACGGCTGGATCTATCACAACTGGGCGAGCTACAACCTGGGCCAGATGAACGTCGCCAAGGCCCTGGCGGTTTCTTGCGACACGTTCTTCTACCAGGTGGCGGCGATGGTCGGCGACGTCACGCTGGCCAAGTACGCGCGATCCTTCGGTTTCGGCCAGGCGACGGGCATCGAGATGCCGGGTGTGATGCCCGGTCTGGTGCCAGATCGGATCTGGAAGCAGCTGCAGTGCGGGGTCCCGGATTTGAACTCCGACGCGTGCCGTTGGAGCACCGGCGACACCATCACCTTCGGCATCGGCCAGTCTTATCTGCTCACGACTCCGCTCAACCAGGCTGTCTACGTCGCCGCGCTCGCCAACGGCGGCCGCGTGATGAAGCCGACTCTCGTCCATGACGTGCGCGACGCGTCAGCTCATGCCGTCCAGGCGCTGCAACCACAGGTCACCGGCACGGTGCCCGCGTCGGCGGCCAACCTGATGGCTGTCCGCGAGGGCATGCGCCAGGAGATCAATCCTCCATACAACATGAACTACTGGTTCCGCGCCTCAGGTGTCCCTGCCGATGGCGGTGGCAAGACTGGAACCGCGCAGTGGGGCGGTAGCGGGCTCGACCTTCCGACTCACGCGTGGTTTGTGTTCTTCGCTCCGTACGCGCAGCCGGAGATCGCGCTATCGATCTTCGTTGAGCGGGGCGAGCTGTCCGAGGTCCAGGCAGCGCCGATCGGCGTAGACATCATGAAGTTCTATCGCGCCAACCTGGGAGCGATCCGAGCCCAGGAAGCTCGTTGACCACCGCCGCGGTGTGGCGCCGGCTGGATCATTTGCAGCCGCTGCTCATCGGCATGCTCGCGGCGCTGGGCCTGATGACCGTGTACAGCGCG
>JBGPYE010000025.1:0-9867 GCA_041493095.1 Candidatus Dormibacteraceae bacterium | reverse complement strand
GCTGCTGGTGATCCGGCTCATCGGAGGCGCCACGGGCGCTGCAGGCCAGATCGGCATCGTCTTCGGCGCGTCAGCTCTGTTGGGAGCGGTTCTCTCTCCGTTTGCAGGCGTGGCCGGCGATCGCTATGGCTTCCGGCCGGTTCTGGCTGCAGCGTGTGTGCTGGCGGCGGCAAGCCTGGGAGCACTCGCGCTGGCGCCCAGCCTGGTCTGGCTCACGGTGGCCGCGGTCTGCCTCGGCGCGGCGACAGCCACCGCCATCTCGATGGTGTTCGCTCTCCTGGCCACCGCAGTCCCTGAGGAGCGACGCGCCACGACGCTCAACCTGGTCTTGCTGCCCATCTATTTCTCATCAGTGGCCGGCGCCGTGGTGGGAGCGCTGCTGGTGCGCGAAGGACTCAACACGGTGCTGTGGACAGGAGCAGCAATCTCCCTGGTCGCCGCGCTCCTGACCACCAGGTTGCCATCCGTCGCGCGGCCAGCTCCGGGGGCAATTACGTGAGGTGTTCACCGGCGCGGGTTATTCCCGCGCCGGTGACTTGGAAGGCTAGAAGCCGAAACAGGCTGGAGGCGGTGTTCCCTTGATGTCCATGCGTGAGTCGGTCGAGTCGACATTGGCCACATCAGTGTTGAACGATCCGCTCAGCCCAGCTATGGTTCCCGACGCTGTGGCGACGGAAGAGTGCGAGTCGTTTGAGAACTGCGTCGAATAGTCAAGGCACTGGAAAGTACTGTGATCGCGCCCGGTGCTCGTCACGCCAAGCCCAGTCCATGTGATGTCGACATTCATCGGCAACGGAAGGCCGCCGCCACCCGCCAGCGAGATGATGTCGCTCTTGCCGGTGACCGGCTCCCCGACGCCAGGGCACATGCGATCGACCGTCAGAGTCGTGTGCAGCGAAGCTGATTGCAAGTCCTTGCTCACGGTAAATGCGGACGGGGGGACTATGAAACATCCGAATGTGCTTCCAGAACTATCGAATATGGCGACCTGGACCATGGTGCTGCTGGCCACCGTGCGTGGCCCTTTGTGCTCCGCAGGTCGGAACGAGTTCAAGCCGCGATTGACGAACACGCCTACGCCCTGCTTCTCTGGTGGACCTCCTACGGCAACCCCGACGATGGCGGTTGCACTGGTGTTGGTAAAGATGTAATTTCCGGGGGTGAGTCCGCCGACTGCAGCGACCCCAGCCGCCGCCATTGCCAATGAGCCCCCGAAAACGAGTGTCACGACGAGGGCGAATCGTCTGAGTCGAGTCATTGCTTTCCGTGATTCCATGTGCGTTTCTTCCATAACACTGGTGGCCGGAGACGCCACGACGGTATCGCCGACAGGACGGTTGAACATCGGGGCTGAGCCGCGTTTTGAATAGGGGTTAGCACCAAACTCGCGCGCGACCCCGACCGCTCAGCCGTCAGGCTGACCGCAGGTAGTTGAGGACGGCGAGAACTCGCCGATGCTCGCTGCCCCCAGGCTCAAGACCGAGCTTCGAGTAGATGGCCCCGATATGCGCCTCGAGCGTCTTGGGGCTTATCCGCAGAGCGGTCGCGATGGCGTCATTCGAGAGACCCTCGGCCATTTTCGCCAGCACTGATTTCTCCCGCTCGCTCAAGTCGTCAACCAGGTTGCGGGCACGCTTACGGCCGAGCAGCTGCGAGACGACCATCGGGTCGACTGCGGATCCGCCCATGCCCACGCGCCGAACCGCCTCGACGAACTCGTGCAGATCCGATACACGGTCTTTGAGAAGGTAGCCCACGCGATCCGTGCCTTGGCTGAGAAGATCGATCGCGTGGTGGCTCTCGACATGGTGGGACAGCAGGAGGACAGCGACCTGCGGGCGCTGGTGCCGGATGCGCTTTGCGGCGACCAGGCCCTCGTCGGTCTGGGTTGGAGGCATGCGAATGTCCAGGATCACCAGCTCAGCATTCTCAGCCGCCAGCAGTCGGTCGAGCTCTTCAACATTGCCTGCCTGGCCCGCGATTTCGAATCCGGCGGCTTCCAGCACCCGCGCCAGGCCTTCTCGGAAGAGAACCGAATCGTCGGCGAGGATTACCCGCACGGAACCTCAGCATGCAGGTTGGTGCCAGCCGATTGGTTGCTCCGCACATCGAGTCGACCACCGACCGCCGCCACGCGGTCTGAAAGGCCGACCAGGCCAGAGCCCTTGGAGACATCGGCTCCGCCGACCCCGTCATCCGTGATGTCAACGCTTGCCCATCCGGACGAGCGACCAACGTCCACACGGATCCGGTGTCCCTGGGAGTGTTTCACCGCGTTGGTGATGGCCTCGGCCGCGACGTAGTAGAGAGCCGCCTCCAGTCTCGGCTCGAGCCGTCCCACCTCCCCGGTCACCTCAACTTCCATCGGGCATCGCTCCCCGAGTGATCTGATCGCCGGCAGCAAGCCCGCCTCGACCAGGATTGTCGGATGGATGCCGCGGGCCAGCATCCGAAGCTCGGCCAATGCCTGGCGCAGCGACTCGATGCTCTCGTCAAGCACCTGCGCACTCTGTGCATCTGAGCGGTCAAGCGCTCCCGCCTTGGCCAGCTGCAGCGACAGGAGAAGCGTTACGAGCTGTTGCTGGGCGCCGTCGTGAAGGTCTCGTTCCACGCGGCGTCGTTCGTCGTCAGCGGCCTCCACCAGCCGCGCGCGCGACTGGCGCACCTCGTCGAGCTGAGCACGCAGCTGTACCTGAAGGCGGGCGTTTTCGAGGGCGAGACGCACCGCTGCCGCAGCCGTGTCGACGAGCCTATCCTCATCGCGAAGCGACGAGTCATAGACCAGCGCGGCGATCGGATCGGCAGGATCGCCGAGGACGCTGACGGCGCGCGGCGAATCTTGAGCTGGAAGGCTGACCGGCCTGCCCTCCAGGTCTGCGTACCAACCCAGGGTTGGGAGCCAGTACACAACTTCCAATGACGGGTCGTGGAGAGTGCTGGCCAGCGCCGGCTGCAGCTCCGCCGGGAGCAAGCCGTTTGACAGCTTGACCACGAGGTCCGCGATCGACGTCAGGTCACGCGTACTCCTGAGCATCGCCACCAGGTATCCCGCTGGCATCACGGCGAGGAACAGTGGAGACCCCTTTGCAAGCTCTAGCCACAAGGTGGAGGAAGCGTCGGCGGCAAAAAACCGCGCCAGATGGGCCGGCGCAAACGCCAACGCGATCGGGACCAACGACCAGATGACGACCGCCATTGAGCGACGTCGTGCCGACCCAGCAACAAACCACCGTCGGACGATCAGGGCTGAGCCTAAGAGGAGACACGCGAGGTAGACGAGAGCTCCCGTTGTGTACGCGAGAAACTCCAGCCGCACTACAACATCGCCGCCGGTCATTCCGCTGAGCCGGCTGAGTGTCACAACGACCGCTATGAGTCCCAGCACTGGTACCGCCAAGTACAGGAAGGCGACCAACCCACGGTCGAGCCGGGAGCCGAGCAAACCACTCGGGAACGCGAGCAGGAGATGTAGTAGCGCGACCGCCCATAGAGAGCCGAACACGACAAGAAAAAAGGACCACCAATTGCCCAGCACCAGGGTGAGGGTCTCGGCGAGCGGACTCGGCTGGAGGAGGATTGGACTAGTGCCAAGCAGCAGCCCAATCCCGATCAAGATCATCAACACCCCCACCCGATTCGAGGGCCGGTTGGACCATGCGATCAACCCGGCAAGCGTGAAGGCGGAGCCGGGGAGGAGGTCATCGAGCGCGATCAGGGGCGGTCGATCAAAAGTCGGCGGCCAGAATTGCTGCAGCTCCACAAAGCAGACCAGGGCTGGAATCGCCAGGACGATCGCCTGAAAAGCCGAGCGCTGCCAAGTTTTCATCGCATGAGCAGGGCCGACAGGCTGGCGGCGGTCAACTTTGCTTTGGAAATGAAGCCGAGGGCGCCGCACCCATCGATGCGCGGGCCGTAATCAGACGCATCGCGCGTCGAAATGAGGACCACCAAGGGTGGGGCGGCGAGCGTGCTCAGAGACCGAGCGACGATGATCCCATCCAGGTCCGGCAGCTGGACGTCTAGCAGCACGATGTCGGGTCTCAGCCGGCGTTCTTCACGGAGAGCCTCGGCACCGCTCGAAGCCTCGCCGACAACGTCCAGGCCGACTTCTTGAACAAGCCGACGCGCAAGCTTTCGAAAGCCCTGATGGTCATCGACGATCAGGACCCGCTGAGCCATGCGCGCATCATCTCATCGGCCTCGGTGCCTCCGGCACAGGGCTGTCCCTGATTGATGTAAGGGTGGGCCCCGATGCGGGCAGGGAGTGGCACTCTTACATTGGCCCGGTGAAACCGACTTCCACCAAGGCGCGGCAGCCAACGGTTCTGCCTTCCGCCTACCTGACTTTGTTGGTGGGCACCGCGCTCTACTTGGTCCTTCTCGCCGTCATCCTTGGGCCACAGGTCATGGCGGAGCAACCGCTGCCTACGCCAGACTTGCGCGCCGCCGGCCTTAGTAACGTGCCTGAACTGGTCATCCCATTCCAGGTCAGCTCCGAACATGGTGGGCGCAGGATCACCCTGATCGGGGCTTACGCAGATTCCGCCCGAACCGTCCTCTTCCTTCGGGTCAAGCCGGACGTCGGTGTACCAGACAACCTGACGGTGAGCGACGGGCAGGGCATTATGAATGCGGGCGGCCACACCCTGTCCGGTGCTCCGGGCGACTACGTGTACGCGGTCAATTCAGGACCTCGAACGGGAGCCGATCACATCGCCAACCTCACCGCCCAGGTGTTCGAGCTGAGGCCGGTCGCTCTGATCACGGCACCCACCGAGAGATTGAAGGGCACCTGGACCCTGACCTTTGTGTTACCCGTCCACCAGGCGTCCCCGTTGGCCACTGAGAGTCCGTTTCAGCTAGGCGCCTGGAAAGTCACGATCGAAGTTCTCGAGGTGACGCCGGCTGTGGTTCACCTCCAGGCGGTGATCGACGGCGCTAACGTCGAGGAGATCGGCCAGGGTTTGGACTCGGGGATCAGCCTGCTGGATAAGTCAGGCGCGCCGGTCAGCTCAGTCGCGGCAGAAGTGGAGACGACAATCAGCAAGGAAGACCTCAATCCGGCCACAGGTCCGCCCAACAGCGCGCGGGTCAAGCTGCAGTGGCTGCGCCCGCGTTCAGCCGGCACCTATCAGCTTCGTTTCCGAGGAAATGGACAGACCCATACGATCGCCATCACAATTCCGGCGCTCGCACAGGCGTGATCGAAATGTCCCGCAGCACGGGGTTCATTGCGAATTTGTAGTGCAGATCGCCCGCGAATTCAGGGCCACAAAGGCGGGTGTGCCGACTTGTGTCATTTGCGGTCGGGGGCCCGCCCAGACAGGCTGGATAGTCGACTCCGTCGGGATGGCCTACGGACGCTGCGAAGGCTGTGTCGACACAGTCGAACCGCACAGCCCGACTTCGAATGTTGTGTAAGTTGGGCACCTGCAGCCACCGCCATTCACTAAGGGTTCATTCGCAATCTCGTTGATCGGCGCGCTCCTGACGACGAGGTTGCCTTCGGTCGCGCGGACGGCGCCCCGGTAGACGCCGCGGAGGAGTGATTTGGATATCAGACCGATCGCGCTCGCCGCAGCCGCTGTTGCGCAGTGCAGTCTTTTGGTGGCTGTCGAGATTGGTTTCCGGCGTGGACTCGGACCTGAGACCACCAGGCAGATCGCGCACGTTGCCGGCGCAGCTTCGGTCGCCGTATTGCCGCTCTTTCTCCGACTTTCAGAGTTGTTGGCTCTTGCCCTGTTCTTCACGGGCCTGCTGACCTGGACTCGAGCACGCCATCTCCTGACCAGCGTCCACGGCATCCATCGGGTCTCAGTCGGTGCGCTCGTTTTTCCGATCGGGCTTCTCCTAGCGGTTCTGTTCGGCTGGACCCACCCGGCGGCGATCGCCTATGCGGCGCTCGTGCTGGGGGCCGCCGACCCTGCAGCAGCGCTCGTCGGCAAGCGCCTGAAGGGTGTCGGATGGCCGGTCATAGGCGGATACAAGACCCTGGTTGGAACCCTGACTTTTGCATCGGTGACCGCCGCAATCGGACTACTTATGGGTGTCGGAGTCGGTGACGTGCGCTTCCTCGCCGTTCTGGGTTCCGCCGTGGTGCTCGCCTCCATCGAAGGCAGCCTCGGCTACGGCCTGGACAACATTCCAGTTCCGGCTGTGGCCAGCGTGCTCGGGATTGCGTGGCTTGGGCTGTAGGCCCTTCTCTTGACGCCTAATGCGTGCATCAGTTGATCAACCCCAACATGGAGCATCAGGCCAGTGCCGAAAGCGAGGCCAGTCTCAAGCCAGCTCGGCTTGTAGAAGAATCGGAGCGCAACCAGGCAGCCGGCCACAGAGTCCGATTGGTCGACCACGTACTGGAGCCACGCAAATCGATTGGCTCTCCCCGCCGGTGCAATGCCCAGTCGTCGCTTCACGAAACTGTTGGGCAGCTCCGCCAGACAGTAGCCAAGGCCAAGTGCGACACCGAGGAGCCAGGGGTTGATCCGGTCGTAATCGAAAGGCGAGATCGCTCGCAAACTTTCGTTGCGACGTGCAGCCCCGGCCTGCGCACGGGCAGCCAGAGCAGAGAGCGTCGTCATGATGATCACGCCGCGCCAGGTCTTGCGCGGCCCCAGCAACGGCTTACCACGCCAACACACTCCGCGGTCGAGAGGCGCCGCCAGGCCGGGCAGCAGCCCGGTCTTCAAGACCACGACCTGACCAAGGCCTGCCACAAGAACAGGTGTGACCATCCACGCCACGCGGCCGGCCAGCTTGTTCATCGAGGATCGAGTGCGCGGCGGAGCCGGAACACCGCCACGACGAAGACGAGGAACGCAGCCCAGCCGATCGCCTCAGCTCGGTGCGATGGCGCCTTTTGGCGGTTCACGTTGCGAAACGCCTTAGCGATCGTCGATACAACAGAAACATCCCGAGCAACTGCATGGGGGCGACGATTGGGGTCGCCAGGCGCACTGCGGTGCGCGTACCGGCCCCGCCGAATGGCGCCGTCGCCGCGGTGAAGAGGGCCATTTGAGCGATACCGAACGGGCGCGCCCAGGCTGGCTCGTCCACGTAGATTTGCTCGTAGGGAATTCTTCGCAACGCGGCCATGAGCAGGGCGTAACGCGCAAGCGGCGCGGCCATGCAGAAGCCCGGCAGTCTGCCCCACGACGTTGCTGACGAGGCCGAGGCGAGAGTCAGCCATGAGTCGCTTTCCAGGTCGAGCAAGGCACCCAGCTCGCTCGTCATGCCCAGCCGTCGCGCGATTGGTCCATCGAGCCAATCGCAAACTATGGAGCCATAGAGAAGTGAAGTCCAGCCGAGCCATCCCGCCAACCCGGTTCGGTGCCGCACTCCCGAAACGACCAGGCCGACAAGCACCGCTGCAGCGAGGCCACGAGTGAGGGTCATTGCATCCACCGGTGTTAGTCGCGCTCTTTTTTGCGAAGCGGCCATCCCCACAAGAGACTGTTGGGCCACGATGGCGACACAAGAGCCGACCGCAAAACGTGATCCCGCTTTCCAGCCGTAGCGACGCCATAAACCGATGGTGGGAGGCACGGAAGCAGCAACCAGCCCGCCGGTGATGATCGCCAGCCGACCGATCATCAGCGTAGACGCTTCAGGGCTTGAAGGCCGCGCTCGATCGTGTCGATCTTCTTCGGGAAACTGAAGCGCACCCTCCCGCGGCCCAGCGACGGATCGTGGTAGAAGCTTGACGCCGGCACCGTTGCGACTGCCGCATTCTCGATCAGATGCCGCGCAAACGCGACATCGTTATCGAAGCCGAATGAGTCGAATCCGGCCATCACGTAGTACGCGCCGTCCGGCGGCTCGACCTCGAAGCCGCACTCGCGCAACCCGGCGACGATCGCGTCGCGGCGCTCCTGGTAGTCGCCGAGCAGCTCTACATAAAAGGACGAGGGGAGCTCGAACGCAGACGCGATCGCGATCTGGAGCGGGTGAGCCGCCCCAACCGTCAGGAAGTCATGGACCTTGCGGATGCCAGCGGTCAGCGCGGGCGGCGCGATGAGCCAGCCGATGCGCCAACCCGTCACCGAGTACGTCTTGCTTGCGCCGCTGATGGTGATCGTCCGCTCCCTCATGCCCGGCAGCGTTGCGAGGCTGATGTGGCGGCCGCGATAGACGAGATGTTCGTAGATCTCGTCGGTGATCGCGATCGCGTCGTGCTCGATGCACAGCTGCGCGATGAGCTCGAGCTCGGCCTGCGAGTACACCTTGCCTGTCGGGTTGTGCGGAGTGTTGACGACGATGGCCCGCGTCTTGCGGTTGAAGGCAGCGCCTAGCTCGTCGGGATCAAATGACCAGTCGGGCGCGCGCAGCGTCACGTAGCGAGGGACCGCGCCGCTGATGATGCAGTCGGGTCCGTAGTTCTCGTAGAACGGCTCGAAGACGACCACCTCGTCGCCGGGGTCGACTGCCGCGAGCATGGCGGCGATCATCGCTTCGGTCGCGCCGCAAGACACGGTGACCTCCGCGTCAGGGTCGACCTCGCGCCCCCAGGCCGCTGACTGCTTCTTTGCCACCGCCTTGCGGAGCTGAGGCGCACCCCACGTCGTCGCGTACTGGTTGTAGCCGTCGCGCAGCGCGTTCGCAGCCGCATCGAGGATGCGGCTGTCGGTGTTGAAATCGGGAAAACCCTGCGCGAAGTTGACCGCCTTTTCAGGGCCGTTCAACTGCAAATTCAGCCGGGTCATCTCGCGGATGACCGACTCGGTGAAGCTCTGAGCCTTCAGCGAGAGCCGAACGTGCTCAGTGTCCGGGATCGGCGCGCTCCAGGTGAAGCTCTGCGCTGGAGCACGAGTAGCAGCGAGCGGGCTTCTCGAGACTGCGCTCCCACCACCCGCACACCTTGCACGTCCATCGCGTCTTGGCAAAGAACTCGAGCACGTCGGACCGGCTGAGCAGGCCCACCATCTTGCCGCCCCTGATCACCGGGACACGCCTTATGCGCTCGCCAATGAGAAGGCGCGCCGCCTCGTCGATCCCAGTCTCCTCAGTGACTGAGATCACGCGCTGGCTCATGATGTCGCGCGCCACCTTTCCCTTCTTCGAGAACACGTCGGTCTCGGAGATGATGCCGACCACGTGGCCTTCGCCCGATACGACGGGCGCACCCGTGATTCGCTTGGCGAGCAGCGTCGCGGCGACCTCATCCAGCGAAGTGTCTTCGCGGAAGCTGATCACGTTCCGCGTCATCACTTCCTTGACAGGGATCATTAGGCTCGGAGCAGTGTAGCCACCGTTTCGAGGTTGGCGTTGCCGCCGCTCAGGATCAGCCCGGTGCGCCCCCTCCGGAGCTTTCCAGACAGGTACGCCGCGAGCGGCAGAGCGCCGGTCGGCTCGAGCGCCAGGTGCAGGCGCGACCACGCGACCCGAACGGCCTGGGCGATCTCCTCCTCGGTCACCGTCACGATCTCGTCCACCAGGCCCTTCGCGAACATGACCTCAAACGTACGCGTCCCGATCGAGGTCGTCCGCACGCCATCGGCCAGGGTCGTCGGCGCCTTGGCGAGCGCCTGGATGCTCCCCGACTTCCAGCTTCGATAGGCGTCGTCGGCCGCCGCAGGTTCGACGCCGATCACGTACAGCGCCTCGTTGTGACTCTTGGCCGAGATCGCCGTGCCCGAGAGCAACCCGCCCCCGCCCACTGGCGCTGCGATCACCCGCAGGTCCGGCTCGTCCTCGAGCAGCTCCATCGCCGCGGTGCCCTGACCGTGGATCACGTCCCAGTCGTCGAATGGGTGAACCAGCGTGAGCCCGCGAGCCGCCATCTCCTCACGCATCCGCTCTTCGCGGTTCGCGAACGTGATGCCGTCCTGGATGACCTCGGCCCCGAGGGCGCGCGTCGCGGCCACCTTG
>JBGPYE010000277.1:0-2357 GCA_041493095.1 Candidatus Dormibacteraceae bacterium | reverse complement strand
TTCGTCAGCTCGACGACGTGGCCGTGGCGGCGCACCTCGTGAGCCTCGTCGTCCAGCTCGAGATCGGCGAGTGAGAGCTTGCCGTTCTCAGAATCATTGCCATGTCGCCTCAGGACGACACGGACCCTCGCCATCAGCTCTTCGATGCTGAACGGCTTGGTCACATAGTCGTCACCGCCGATCGTCAGCCCGTGAACCTTGTCCTCGGTTGCGTCCTTGGCGGTGAGGAAGATGATCGGCACCTTGCTTCCGCTGCTGTTGAGCCGGCGCAGCACCTCGATGCCGTCGATGTCGGGCAGCATGACGTCGAGAATCACGAGCGCCGGCGAGAACTGGGTCACGGCGGTCAATGCGCCGCGGCCCGTGGCGGCGGTCTTGACCGTGAACCCCTCGTAGCGGAGCGCCATGGCGACCAACTCCGTGATATTGGGTTCGTCATCGACGACGAGGACTCGGGGTCCGTCCTTGATCATGGCTCCAATGCTGATCGAGTTTCCTGGGGATTTGCTCAGAGAATGTTGGGAACGAGATCGGAATTCGCTCCGGGCGCGGGCCAGCCGGCGACCCGGTGGACCCTGCCTTCGAGGTCGACGAGCCGTGCCGCCAGCCGGTTTGCCTCCAGCCACGAAAGCGCTTTGCGACCCATGACGATGGCCGCCGTGGAGGCGATATTGGCGTCGACACAACTACTTGCAACCACGCTTGCGGTGCGCCAGCACGAGTCGGCCGGAAGGCCGGTCGCCGGATCAATGATGTGATGGAGGACCGCTCCACCTCGAGTCCACTGGCGGACCGTGGTGCTGGAGGTGGCGATGCCGCCTGAGTAGATGGCGATCGTCTCTTCGCTTTCGTCGATGCTCGCCGCGCTGTCTTCGCTCGCCTGAATCGGCCAGCCTTCGGATGGCGCCTCGCCGGCGCACGCCATGTCGCCTCCGAGGCTTACCAGCACTCCTGCGCCGCCGACCGCTCTGCTGGCCGCAGCCGCCGCGAGGTCGGAGGCGAGTGCCTTGGCTGTCGCGCCGAGATCGATCTCGACTCCACGAGACAGGCGCACGGTCCGAGACCTGGCGTCGAACTGGATCGCCCGCCAGCCAGGGATGCGCTGAGCGATGAGCCGGATTTCCGCGCCGTCAGCGGGAACCTGTCCGAAATCGGTGTCGTAGCCGGCCAGCCTGATCGCCGTGCCGACGGTGGGGTCGACCGCTCCGCCTGTGAGCTCGGCGCCACGCAGGCCCGCCGCGATGGCCTGCGCGAGGAGCGGGCTGACCTTAATGTCGCGTTCCGGCAAAGCGTTCAGACGGCTCAGCTCACTGTCGTCGCGAAAGCGGCTGGCGGCCTGGTCGATCGCGCTGACGACCTCATCGACAGCGGCTTTGGCGGCGCGAAGGCAAGTGGGGTTCGTTACGACGAGGCGTAGCGAGCCACCGAGCGCGCGGTCGTCGGCGATGCCAAGCACCATCGCGGTCATCCCGTGGCCCGTCGCTGCGCTTCCACGCGGCGGAGGGCAAGCGCGAGCACGGGGCAGCCTTCGACGGCTCTCTGGGCCAGGGGTAACACGTGATCTGGGACTTCCCCCGGCGCCACGATCGGGTAGCCCCAGTCGTCGAGGCGGATCAGTTCCGGTAGCAGCTCCGCGCAAAGGCCGTGCCCATCGCATTTGATGCGGTCGACCGCCAGCCTCATGCCGACCTTCGCAGGTGTGCACGATGGCCGGCGAAATCGTCCGGAAATGTGGTCAGCGCTGACTGAAGAAACATCACCGCGCCGTCGGGGTGGTGGCATGCGCCGCGACCCGTCACCTGCGCCGACCAGCGCTGCAGCCGTTGCACGTCCACGGGATCTGTTCCGTGCTGAGCGATCCTGGTGCAAGCGTCAGCGAGGGCCCGCAAGCCGAAAAAACACGGACCGCACTGCGCGGAGCTTTCGCCGGCGAGGTACCGCATGATGCCGGCGACCTCACACACGATGCACCGGCTGCCCGGCAGCACACCGACCACACCGCAACCAAGTGAAAGTCCGCGGGCACGCAGGGCGTCGTGGTCGAGCGGAAGTTCTCCGGCTTTCGAAGCATTGATCCAGGTGCCGAAGTAGCCACCGAGGAGAACTGCGTGCGGTGGTTCGGAGGCCCCGCCGGCCAGCTCTATGGCTTCGGCGACTGTGGTCTTGGCCTGGATCTCCAGTACGCCCGGTCGTGACACGCCTCCCGCCATCGTGATCAGGAGGGTGCCGGTAGGCCTTCCGTTCCGCGAGATCAACGCGACCTGGGCCAGGGTTTCAACGTTCTGCACGAGCGTGGGCGCGCCGTCGACGCCTCGCTCGTGGGCCGAAGGCGGGGTGGTGGTCGGCGTGGCGATGCC
>JBGPYE010000110.1:0-6063 GCA_041493095.1 Candidatus Dormibacteraceae bacterium | reverse complement strand
GCAGATGTGCGTGCGGTGATCGTTGCCGTGGTGCAGCGCTTGCATGAGTACTACCCCCAGCTCCAGCCTGAAGGTGCCGCCGTCACGTTTCTCTTCGATTGCGTCGTCAGGTTTGATCCGGGTCGCGATTTCGATCAGCTGCTCCCCGCTCCGCTCCGCGTGCTCCCTGAGAACAGCCAGGCCGGGGATCACATCTCGTTCGTTGATCCGGGCGTCGCCCGCGCCGAACCGCCTGAGGTAGCGCTGCTCGGCGGAGAGCAGATGCATGAAGGTCGCGGCAATCGTGCCGTATGTGCCAGGGGCGGTCTGCTGCAGCTGGTCGTTGGATAGCGCTGCGCAGGCGTCGAGCAGACGCAGGTTGGCCCACCGGTTATAGCGGAACGCCTCGATCAAGATCGGACCCACGTTGCCGATTCTATCGGGTGGTAAGCTGTCAAGGCATGGCCCTTGACACCCTGCAGGCGCGCGGCCGCGCGCTTGCCCTTTATGAACGGTACGGCGCACTCCTGACAGACCACCAGCGCAAGGTCGTGGATCTCTATTTGCGCAGCGATTGGTCACTGGCCGAGATCGCCGAGCACCAGGGCACGTCTCGTGCTGCCGTCCACGACATCGTGCGCCGCTCGACCCAGGCCCTTCAGGGCTACGAGCGCCGGCTCGGGCTGCTGTCCGAAGCTGCGCGCCGGCGCCGAGCCGTCGAAGCGCTCGAGCGCGACGTGGACGGGTTGCGGCGTCGCATCGCTCGTCTCGAAGGAGCCGGCAACAAATAGATGTTTGAGACGCTGGGCGAGCGGCTTGCCGCCGTCTTGAAGAAAATCTCCGGACGCGGAGTCCTGCGGCCTGAGGACGTCGAAGCTGGCCTGCGAGAGGTGAGGCTTGCCTTGCTCGAAGCCGACATCAACTTCAAGGTGGTCAAGGAGTTCGTGGAGCGCGTCCGCGCTCGGCTGCAGGGCGTCGAGGTGGCGCCCGGGCTGACCGCACCGCAGCAGGTGATCAAGGCGGTCAACGAGGAGCTCGTGGAGTTGCTCGGCGGAAACTCGGAGGGCCTGCGCTACGCGCCTGCGCCCCCGACGGTGATCATGCTGGTCGGGCTGCAGGGCTCCGGCAAGACCACGACCGCCGTGAAGCTCGCTCTGCTCGCCCGTCGCGAAGGGCACAAGCCTCTGGTCGCGGCGCTCGACCTGAGGCGTCCAGCAGCCATTGAGCAGCTGAAGACCCTTGCCGGCCGCGAAGGGGTTGCGTTCCACTCGAGCCAGGGCGAGATCGAGGTGATCGCCCGCGCCGCGATCGCCGAGGCGGGGCGCTTGATGTGCGACGTGGTGATCCTCGACACGGCCGGCCGGCTGCAGGTCGACGCCGAGCTGATGCAGGAGCTCGCGCGCTTGAAAGCGGCTGTACCGGTGACCGAAACGCTGCTCGTCGCCGACTCGATGACCGGCCAGGAGGCGGTGAACGTCGGCGAGGTCTTCGGTCGCGAGGTGGGTCTGGACGGCGTGATCCTGACGAAGCTGGACGGCGATGCGCGGGGCGGGGCGGCCCTTTCCCTGCGTGTGGCCACCGGCCAGCGCATCCGCTTCGCCGGGACCGGAGAGAAACCACAGGACCTCGAGGTCTTCTTTGCCGACAGGATGGCGTCTCGCATTCTCGGCATGGGCGACGTCCTCACGCTGATCGAGCGAGCCGAGCGCACCATCGACAAGGAGCAGGCGACCGAGGTTGAGCGCCGCCTGCGCGCCGGTCAGCTGACCTTCGACGACTTCCTCGCCCAGATCCGGCAGGTGCGCGGCATGGGGTCGCTCGAAGGCATCCTTGACATGATTCCGGGCGGCGGCGCGCTGAAAAGCCAGGTCGCCGGCGCCGGGCGCGCGCAGGGCGCACCTCCACTAGACACGGAAAAACAGGTCCGCAAGATGGAGGCGATCATCCTTTCCATGACCCCACGAGAGCGTGCGCATCCGGAGGTCATCGATGGGGCGCGCAGAAAGAGGATCGCGCGGGGCAGCGGGGTCGAACCTGCTGACGTCAACAGGGTGTTGAAGGCCCGCGAGGCAATGCAGAAGCTCGCCAAGCAAATCGGTGCGGTAGGAAACCGCAAAGGCAAAGCCGTGGGCCTTCCACGGCTGTTCGGTAAAGGAGGCACAGGTTGGTCAAGATCAGGTTGAGGCGGATGGGAGCGAAAAGGCATCCCTTCTACCGCCTCGTGGTGGCGGACGCGCGCTCGCCGCGCGACGGCCGGTTCATCGAACACCTCGGGTACTACGATCCGATGACGGACCCGGTGAAGGTGAAGATCGACGTGGAGAAAGTCATGCGCTGGCTCCAGCAGGGCGCACAGCCCAGCGAGGCCGCGCGGAGCCTGTTGAAGCGGGAGGGGATCCTTGAGCGACGCGCAGAGAAGTCAACCGGCACGGCGTGATTTTCGACGCGGATCATCCAACCGCGGCGGTTTCCGGCGTCAAGAAGGTCCGGCCGGTCCCGCGGTGGACTATCGCGCGTTGGTCGAATACGTAGCCAAATCACTGGCGGAGAAGCCGGACGAGGTCCTGGTGGAGTCCTTCGAGCGCGGTGGCGGAACAGTGGCGATCAAGGTCAAGCTGGCCGACGCCGACGTGGGGCGTTTCATCGGCAAAGCCGGTCGCAATATCGAGGCCATCCGCACCCTCGTGAGGGTCGCTTCACTGCGTGACCGGAAGCGGGTGTTCGTCGACCTCGCCAATCCATCTTTGTCCCATCACGAGTCGGGTCCGAGAGCGTCAGGTGGAGATGGACGGGAATGATCCGGGTCGGCCAGGTGGGCGGTGCCTACGGACTCGAAGGAGCTGTCAAGGTACTTCCCTTGACAGACTTTGAGGACCGTTTCGCAGCCGGCTCGCGGCTGATGCTCGAAGGCGCAGAGCGCGAGATCGAGTGGAGCCGGCCTGGGCATCCAGGGCTGGTGGTCAAGTTCCACGGCATCGACAACCGCACGGTCGCGGACCTGTTTCGAGGTCGGTACCTGGAGGTCGCCGAGGAGGCGGCGCGCCCGCTTGCGGAGGGCCGCTTCTACCACCACCAGGTCGTCGGGCTTGCGGTCCTGACGAGCTCGGGTCAGCCCCTCGGCACCATCGCCGAGGTCCTGGAGCGGCCGGCCAACGACGTGTGGGTCAGCCGCGACGGAGTGGTCGAGCACCTCATTCCGGCCACGAAGGACGCGATCGTGGAAGTTGACGTCAACGGCGGCCGCGTGGTTGTCGCGGACTGGCTGGTATCGGTCGAGGACGCCAGGTAGAGATGAGGTTCGACGTCGTGACGATCTTTCCGGCTATGTTCGGCCCTGTTTTCCAGCAGGGCGTGGTCGGTCGCGCCATCGATCGCGGCCTGCTCGAGCTGCACGCCCACGACCTGCGCGAGCACACCCACGACCGTCACCGGCAGGTCGATGACATGCCGTTTGGCGGCGGGCCGGGAATGGTTCTCAAGCCGGAACCGGCGATCGAGGCGGTCGAGTCGATTCGTGCGCACAACCTCGGCCCAGTGGTGCTGATGGAGCCGTGGGGCGATCCCCTGGACCAGCGGCTGGCCGAGAGCCTGGCCTCAGAGCCTGGGCTGATCATCGTGTGTGGAAGGTACGAGGGAATCGACGACCGCGTCCGGACAGCGCTGGACGCGCGCGAAGTTTCGATCGGCGATTATGTCCTGAGCGGTGGCGAGATCCCCGCGATGGTGCTGATCGACGCGGTCGCGCGCCTGGTCCCAGGCGTCGTCGGCGATCCCGAGTCGCTGACCCAGGACAGCTTTTCAAGTGAGCCATCGGGCTGGCCGCAGTACACGCGCCCGGCCGAGTACCGCGGCATGAGCGTCCCCGAGGTGCTCCTCTCCGGCGACCACGCGCGCATCAAGCAGTGGCGCCGCCAGCAAGCAGCCCAAAGACATGTTTCACACACCAAGGAGTTGAAGAAGACATGAACGTGATCCAGCAGCTCGAGAAAGAGCAGCAGAAGGCGAAGGTCCCGGCGTTGCGCGCGGGCGATACCGTGCGCGTGCACGCCAAGGTCGTGGAGGGAACACGGGAGCGCATCCAGGTGTTCGAGGGCACAGTGATCCGCGTCACCGGCGGTGGACTGCGCCAGAACTTCACCGTGCGCCGAGTCACGCACGGTGTTGGGGTCGAGCGTACTTTCATGATCCACTCTCCGCGCATAGACAAGATCGACGTCCTGCGCCACGGCGATGTGCGCCAGGGCCGGCTCTACTACCTGCGCGGCAAGATCGGCAAGGAAGCCCGCATCCGCGAGAAGAGGCAGCTCGTCCGCGAAGAGGCGACAGAAGAGCAGGCACCGGAACCAGAGGCTGCCGAGACCGAGTAAAGACAGTGGCGCCCACGGCCGGCGCTCGCTAACCTCGATCCAGTGAGACCGATGTTGTGGCGCTATGAGCGCATGGCGAGCTCCATGGGCTACCAGGTCGTCGCAGGGGTCGACGAAGTGGGCATGGGCCCGCTCGCAGGCCCGGTAGTCGGCGGCGCCGTGGTCCTGCCGATCGGCGTTCGCATACCTGGGCTCGATGACTCGAAGCTGCTGACCGCCGCCGAGCGCGAGCGCGTCGACGCGTTGATCCGCCGCAAGGCGATCGCGTTTTCCGTGTGCGCCGTCGATCATGCGCAGGTCGACAGCCTCGGCCTGCTCAGGGCGCGACATCTCGCGACGGCGGGGGCAGTCGCCGGGCTCAAGATTCCCGCGGAGTACTTGCTGGTGGACGCGTGGGACGTGCCCGACGCTCCACTGCCTCAGATGGCGGTCGTCAGGGGCGACCGCACCTGTGCCTCGATCATGGCGGCGAGCATCGTGGCCAAAGTGGCTCGAGACAAGGCGATGGTGGAGTACGACCTCCTGTACCCGGGCTACGGGTTTGCCGACCACAAGGGTTACGCGACACCGGCGCATCGCGCCGCAATTCGCCGCCTGGGCCCGAGCCCAATTCACCGGACGACATGGGCGCCTTTTCGCGAACACGCCCTTCTCGGCTAGAGCTGGGCAAGGCGGGGGAGAAGGCCGCCGCCGAGCTGCTCGAGAAACGCGGCTACCAGGTCGTCGGCGCCGGTTTCCAGGCCCGGCGCGGCGAGCTCGACCTGGTTTGCCGCCGTGGCAAGGAGCTGGTCGTGGTCGAGGTCAAGACTCGGGCCAGCGATGCGTTCGGGACTCCATTTGAGGCGGTCGGGCCGCGCAAGCGACGCGCGCTGATGTCCGCGGCAGCTGAATATCGCGCACTCGCCGGATGGCGAGGACCGATCCGCTACGCGGTGGTCGGTTTGATGCTCGAACCCGACGGAAGCTTCAACGCCGAGCTGATCGAGGATCCATTCGACTGAACTCAGGTGGCGGCGATCGTGCCCTCGTAGCTGCCGAGCCTGGAGTTCGCGAGCCACAGGAGCGTGCCCACGACCGCGACCGCGCCGGTCGCCAGCGTCACACCACCTGCCCACATCAGGGCTCCAATGGCCGGAGTGGTCGGAACCGGCCCGAGGTGTGTGGTCGTGCCTTCGACGGCCCCAAGCCCGAAAACAAAGAGAGCGAAAGCCCCCACGCTGAGCAGGCCGAACCCAAACGACCCGCCAAGCCCTGCGAGCGTCCCGAGCAGCCCGACGGCCCGGCGATCATCCGCGGCATCGAATCGCGGATCGATCCCGCCGGCGGAGACACCGATCGAGACGAATCCCACTCCCAGCCAGACCACCAGCGCGGCCAGCCCGGCAAGCTGAGCGATTCCGCTGCGGCTCAGGGTGGCGACCACCAGACCGAACAGCAGGGTCAGCGCGAGCACGGGCGGCAGGGTCAGGATCACCTTGGCGCGGATCACGTGCCACATCGTCAGCGGCGCCATGCGCAGGAGCTGGAACCCGCGTCGCTCACTTGGTATCGAAGGCGTGGCGAGCGCGCTCGACATGAACATCGAGATGAACCCGACAAGGAAGACGTCAGTCCAGAATCCACTGATGCTTCGACCCGGCCGGATGAAGCTCACCGCGTAGCCGATGGGGAAGATGAACGCGGGCAGCAGCCTGCTCAATCGCCGGATGTCCCGCCG
>JBGPYE010000178.1:0-4531 GCA_041493095.1 Candidatus Dormibacteraceae bacterium | reverse complement strand
GTCGGGCGGCAGCTCAACGTCTCTCGGCTTGTCATCCAACTCGAGGTCGATGTCCACGGTGTCGCCGGCGGCTACGCCGGCGTTCTTACGGACCTCGTTGCTGACACCGAGCATGAACACGCCGCCCATCACGGCCACAGTGGAGCGGTACGTGTAACCGTTGATGGTTGCGCGGACTGGTGGCCGCTTGCTCGAGCCGAGAGCGGCCACCACCTTCGCTGGAACTTCGATCCCCGCAGCGGTCTTACCGGCCGGCAGGATCTTGGTTCGAAATCTCATATCTCTATGCTCTCGCGGCTTTCGGCGCATTGAGCGTCTTGGGCAGCCCGTTGTCGCCAACCGCTAGCTGCACGATTCGAATGTTGTTGCCGAATGGGTCGCGCAGTCCGAAGTCGGTGCCGTAGAAGTGCTCTTCCGGCTCCGACGTGAACTCGACGCCGCGCGCCTTGAGCGTCTCGTAAGTCTTCTTGCAGTCGTCGGTGGTGAGGCCGAGGGTGAAGCCGGTGGCGCCCTTAGTGACGAGCTCGCGGACCGAAGCGGCGGTCTTCTCATCCATCGCCGGCGGGCCAGGCAACTCCAGGAGGACGTCGCGTCCGGGCTGGCCCGGCACGCCGACTGTCACCCAGCGCATGAACCCAAGGTCCATGTCGTTGGTGAGCTCCATCCCGAGCGTCTTGACGTAAAAGTCGATGGCCTTGTCCTGGTCGAGGACGAAGATGCTGGACATGTTGATCGAGTTGTACATGACGGTTTCCTCCTGGTGTTTTTTGGTTTGGATCTAGACCGATGCTAGGCGCCGACCCTGCGCCCTGGCTTCTCCGAAACTGCTCGGTCTCGTCCACTGCATGAGGAAGCACGTGGGCAGGGCGATGACCTCTTTGCGGGTTCGGTATTCGGTCGGAGTCATACCAAGGATGTCGTGGAAAGTGCGGCTGAAACTGCCCAGGCTCGTGAAGCCGACGTCGAGGCAGATGTTGGTCACGCTCAGGTCGGTCTCGCGAAGCTTGAACATCGCGCGTTCGACGCGCCGGCGCTGCAGGTAGCGGTGCGGAGTCTCCCCGAAGGTCGCGCGGAAGGTCCGGATGAAATGGGCCTCGGAGACGCTGGCCACCCGCGCGAGCTCCTCGATGTCGAGCGGGTGAGCGTAAGCGCGGTCGACCGCGTCCCGGGCGCGCAGCATCCGTCGATTCAGCTCCTCTACGGCCCGGCTCACCAGACGATGTTAGTGGGGCCTCACTCGCAGCTTCCCGCGATTGCGAAGTCGCCAACCGGACCCGGCGGCATGGGTGCGGCACGGTGGAACCCGGTGTCCGTGTACAGGTAGAAACCGTCCGCGCCCACGAACCAGGTCCCGTGGGTGTCCCTTACGCCAGGCCGCACGGATTCGCCCGGCAGCGGAAAGCCCGTCAACTTGTTCGCCTGAGTTGGAGAGCTCACGAGCCACATCTCGGTGGCCGGCACAGGCGCCTGAGGAACAAACTCGATCAGTGGCCTCCCCGAGAGGTCGAATCCAACGACCTGCGGACCGTAGCCGAATCCAATTCCAGGCTGTTCCGCGATGGCATGGCGAAACCAGGTCGTCACCAGACCGGTAGATAGGTCCAGGCGGTTGAGGCTGTCGCCGTCCGCCGGCCGCCCCCAGGCCGCCCCTCCTTCGATCACCTGCCACCACAGATCCCCCGCTCCAGGCACCTCTGTAAGTGTTGCTCGCGTCGAGCTGAGGAGCCAGAGGCCACCGGCTGTCCCGCTCTTATGCAAGATCGGGACGAGGTAGATGCCCTCAGGCTTCATCGCGAGGATGGAGTACGCCTTGTCATAGGGCATGTCGAGAATCGTCTTGTCGGCGCCGGTCTCGACCCAGACCACGTGAATCTGGTAGCCAGGGCGATCCTGAAGCTCCACCTCATACGTGTAAAAGGAGCCGTCGGGCAGCGCCTGCGACGCGGACACGGGCAGCCAGCGGCTGTTTGCACGATCGTAGGTCAAGCCATTGGCGGTGGGGTCCGGCTCAAAAGCGCCTGAAGGCACAGTGATGAAACCGCTCTGACTGGAGGAAGTCCCCCCATTCTTGGTCCACGTGACGACCGGAAGGCTGCAGCTGACCTGGATGGGCGAGCTGGATTGCGAGGGCGACGCAGGAAGGCGTCCGCAGGCGACAAGCACGGCGCTGAGCGCCAGCGAGAGCATGGCCAGCGTTGCGATGCGCATCACCAAAGGTATAGACGTGACCATGGAGCGTTTGGTTTCGGTCCCAACACCTAGACTCCGTTAAGTGCCCGGTTCAAAGCGCCGCAAGGCGATAGCGCTGCTGATTTTTCTGCAGGCGCTCCTGTTCGGTTCGACCACCCCCATCGGCACCTACACCCTTCAATTCGCGTTCGGCGATTCGACGCTCGGCCTCCTGGGTCCCGGCTGGCACGCCACCGAGGGTGAGCTGGCCCTGCAGCAGGTATTCGCGCTCGCGGTGGCCATCGTCGTCGGCATTCTTGTCTGGCGGGGACTGCCGTTCGCTCTCTACTGCGTGGCGGCCCTTGCAGCGATCAGCGTGTTGTTCGACATCATCTTCATCTCCGTCGAATTCGTGATGTTCGGCCCGCTCGCGCTCTTCTTCCTGGTCATCTTTCCGCTGCCGACAGTGCCCCCGGCAGCGATCGGCATCCCGGTGCTGATCCTGTCCCTCTCGGTGATCCTCGAGGTGCGGCGCGTCGCACGACCAAGCGCGCCTCGTCAGCCGACGACAAGCGTTCTCTGAAGCTGGCCTTCACCCTCCAGGGAGAGGATCAGGTTGTAGGTCCCGGGATCGACGTTGACGAACAGCAGGTGAACCTTCATGACATCTCCTGAAGGACTCCACTCGAAGCTGTTTGTCGGCTTGCTGGGGCGGCCGTCGGTGGGAGCCAACTCCACCTGAAACCGTGGCGATGGCTTGGTTTGTTTGACCTGCGGCACCTCGTCGAGCGAGACTCCGCGCACCTCGGCCTGGATCGAAACGACCCTCCCGACATAACGCACTTCGGTGAACCTGACCGTGCCGGAACCAAGAGATCCCGACGCAGGTGCCTGCAGCAGCTTTCCTGTCTTGAGCAGCACGACACCCTTCACCGTCCAGGAGCCGCCCACATCCTCGCCGTCCAGGACATGGAGTGCATTCAAGGTCAGGGTGAAGCGCATGCCGGTGGTCGATGCCAACCACGAAGGAGGCTCGAAGCTCAACACCTGATCGCCCGTTAAAAGGTTTCCCTCGCCGTTGCTCGGGTGATAGGTAGCGCCGAACTGGTCAGTCAACTGTGCGAAACCACCGACGAAGCCAGGCGGATCCGTCTTGAGCAGCACCACGGTCCGAATCGAGTCCGCATAAGCGCCGACCAGCTGGACTCTGTAACCCGACGAGGTGGCTGAGGAGCTTTGAGCAGTGATGTTCTCGGCGCCAAGCCCGAAGTTGTCGAGGATCTCGTGTGAGAAGCCTCCAGGTCCGGCAGCATCGGCAAGGGCCGCGGCCGTCGCGGGCGAGAAGTACAGCACGCCCCAGGCGACCGGCACCGCCGCCACGAGGATCGCGGCGGCGATCGCCAGGCGAGGCAGTTGGCGAGAGGGCGAGGGACGAGCCGCCGCCCCCAGGACGCGTGAGGTGATCAGCTCTGATCGCGGTTCATCGAGCGGCAGCTTTCGTAGCAGCTGGGCGAGTTGGTCGGTCGGCTGGTTCATATCGGTTTCACCTCCAGGGTGATTCGTAGTTTTTCCAGAGCCCTGAGCACTGCTTTGCCCGCGGTCGCCTCGCTCATGCCGAGGGCCAGGCCCACCGCTCGCAGGTCCAGGTCCGCACCGAACCGCAGGGCCAGCAGCGTGCGCTCTCGCGGCCCCATCTCGCGCACCGCCGCGAGCAGCCGCGAGTTGTCGATGCGATCGATCGCGAGCGACTCGGCGGATTCTGCCGGTGAGTCCCGAAACTCGCTCAGCCGTATCCACAGGGCGAATCGCCGCCGCTCGGCGCGCTGGTGGTCGTAGGCGACGTTGGCGACGATCCGCCACAGCCAGGCTTCGATCGAGCCGCGGCGCGCATCGAAGCTCGAAAGGCCGCGGACCGCCTTTAGCAACGCCTCCTGCGCGATGTCGTCCGCTTCCGATGGTGATCGGGCCGCCATGGCGGCGAAGCGGCAGACCGCCGGCGCGTACTGCTCGCAGAACCGCTCGGCCGTCACGGCCAGAGTTTGGCCCACAACATCAGCCGCGGCCGCGCTCACACCCTCACTACGTTGCGACCCGCCGGAATCCGACATCGCTTAGTCTCCGCCTTGATGCCAAAACGGCAAGCCGCTGCAGGCGCCTTCCTCCGATCGTTCGAGGTGACCGCTGCCCGGTCGGAGCGGAGTGACTACCCGCTCAACCTGGCCGCGGTCCGCAACGTCGACTCGCTCGCGCTTGATCCGCGGATGACGATCTTTGTCGGCGAGAACGGCAGCGGCAAGTCCACCCTGGTGGAAGGTCTTGCCGTCGCGGCGGGCTTCAACCCGGAGGGCGGCTCGACCAACTT
>JBGPYE010000234.1:0-3320 GCA_041493095.1 Candidatus Dormibacteraceae bacterium | reverse complement strand
CGCTTCAAGGCTTTGCCGGCGTGCGCGCGTACTCGCGCCGGCCCGAGGCCAGCCGCCAGTTCCTCAGCGAAACTCTCGGCTTCAGTGGCTCAGACGCGACCTCCTACAAGTCGCGCGGGGATTCACGCGGGTCTTATTACGTCTATGACGACGCCCCCGCGGCACGCGGCATCGGCGGCTCAGGCACCGTCCACCACGTCGCGTGGTCCTCGAGCATGGCCGACCAGGAAGGGTGGCGCGACAAGGTCATCGCCGGCGGTGGCAGCCCGACGCCGGTGATCGATCGCTTCTACTTCCGCTCGATCTATTTCAGGGAGCCGAGCGGCGTCCTGTTCGAGATCGCGACGAAAGGACCGGGGTTCACCTCAGACGAATCAAAGGCCCACCTTGGCGAGAGGCTTTCGCTGCCGCCTGCCTTCGAGCACCTTCGCGCCCAGGTGGAGGCGAACCTGACTCCGCTGCCTAACCTGCGAGCTCACAGCGACCATCATTGACGCCGATGGGCGTCCAGCAGGTCAGGCTCGAATCGGTCCGGCGAAAGTCGGGCGGGCGCATCCACCTCACCCCGCGCGTTCCAAAGACCGGCGCGGTCACAACCCTCTGCGGCCAGACGCTGGCGGCCGGAACCTTCGCGGCCGTACACGAACCCGCCGACTGCACCAACTGCCAGCGCCGCTCGACGGACCAGGGTCGAATCTCGGGCGCGTTCTTCGCGCAGGAAGAAGGCTCCGAGCTGCTCCGCCTCTCGCTGGAGCAGGCCCGACAGCGCAAATTCCCGCCTTCGAGCTCACCGCCACGCCTGACCGTGGTGAAGCCGGTGGCCTGGCCGGCGCCCAAGCCACCGCCCGAAGCGATCCCCGATCGTCTCGGCGAGCTGGTCACGCGGGGCTTCAAACCGTCGGGCGAAGGGGTCTGGCGCAGCCCAGGCGGCGTGATCGTAAAGATGCGCAAGCACGGAAAGGAATGGCGGTTCGCCGAGCTCGTGTTCGAGGGCTCGATCATCGCCACCCGCGTCGAGGACAGCTTGCGCGTGAGGGCTGGCGATGTGGAGGTCACGCCGTCAGACGACGGTTACGAGGTCCAGCTCAAGAAAAAGTGAGGGACCGGACGGCCCGGTCCCTCAATCGGTCGAGCTCTCAGCTTGCTTTGTCGGCGAACTCGTTCGTGTAGGTCTCGCTCAGGTTGGCGGTCTTGCCCTTGAAGCTCGGCACGTACTTCTGGTCGATGCTCATGACGGTCTCGGGACCCCCTGCGGGCATCTTGCAATCCGTACCGAAGATGGACAGCTGGTTTTGGAGCGCCGCGACGTACAGCGCCTTGTCGTTGGCATAGTAGGCCTCCGGCATCTTGTCGGCGATCTCGGTGGCCGTGTGGGAGTGGATGAACTTCAGGGTCTTGACGTACGCGTTGACGAGCCGCTGCGCGACGGCCTTGTGGCTGTTGACCCAAGCGTTCTGCGCGAAGATTCCGATGAAGGGGTAGTCGCCCCCAAGGGCTGCGCGCGTGTCAGCCGGCGTCATCAGGCTGACCAGGATCTTGCCCTTGCCGGTCGCGATCAGGCGGGAGATCGTGGGTTCAGTCGTCATCCCCCCGTCGATTACCTGCTGGTCGATGGCCGCGATAAACGTGTCGCCCGCACCAACGGCGACGAAGTGCTCCTTGGTGGGGTCGAGGCCGGCCTTGCCGAGGATGGCAAGGGTTAGGGTGTGCGTCCCGGAGCCGATCGACGTTACGCCCAGTTTCTTGTTGAGCAGGTCCGCGGGCGACTTGATCGAGCTCGCCTTTTTGGCGTCGATCATCTCCGCCTCACCCGGCGCGATGCCGAACTGGCAGATGGTCTCGATCTTCTTGCCGAGCGGGTTGAGCTCCATCGGGTGCGAGTAAGCGCCGGATCCGGCGTCGACGTTGCCGGCGACGACCTCCTCCTCGGAGCCCTGGCCAGAGCCCTCGTCGATCAGCGACACGTCAAGGTTCTGGTCTTTGAAGTAGCCGAGCCGCTCGGCGAGCATGTTGGGCAGGTAGATCTGCTTGTTGAGGCCGCCGACCATGATCTTCAGCGACACTTTGCCCGGCCCGTTCGGCGTGGTGCTGCCCCCGCACGCCACGAGCATCGCGAGCACTGCGAGGGCAGTGAACAACCGTTGAACGTTGAGACGCATACGCCGTTCCTCCTTCATATCCGTGTTTCAGTGGCGACCGGCGGCCGCCACGTGATCAGACGGTCCTCGAGCGCTGTGATCAATGCCTCTGCCACCAGCGCCATGGCAGCCAGCAATCCCATGCCGGCGAACACGCCGGCAGCGTCGAACTGGTTCTTGGCGTTGTAGATCAGCTCGCCAACGCCCTGGGTCGCACCAAAGAGCTCTCCGACCACTGCGCCCACCAGGGCGAGCCCGAAGCTCGTGTGCAGGCTGGCGACGATCCAGGAGAGCGCCGACGGAATGAGGATTTCGGTGGTGAGCTGGCGGTCGCCGGCCCCGAGGATCCGCGCGTTGGCGATCAGGTTGCGGTCGACCTCGCGGACGCCCTGGAACGCGTTGAAGAACACTACGAAGAAGACGAGGACCGCGGCGGTCGCGATCTTCGACTTGATGTCAAGCCCCAAAGAGATGGCGAAGAGAGCGCCGACGACGACACGCGGGATCGCGTTGGCGGCTTTGATGTACGGTCCGAGCACATCGGATAGGAGCCTGCTGCGCCCGAGCGCTACGCCGATGATGACGCCCAGGATCGAGCCCACGATAAAACCGCCGACCGTCTCTTCCATGGTGACCAACGCCTGCTCCCACAGCGGGCCGAGCTCAGTCCCCTGCGTGATCCAGTACCAGAGCTTGGCGAAGATCGCGGACGGCTGCGACCAGAAGAAGACGTCAATCCAGCCCAGCCGTGTCGTGGCCTCCCAGCCGCCAAGGAAAACAACTGCCACTACCAATCGGAGGCCGGCTACGTTCAGTTGACGGCGCTGGGCGTCGCGCCTTCTCTTGGCGGCGAGATCAACCATCGGCCGGCCGGCCGGCTCGCTGCGGGCGCTCATGCGGACGCTAAGCCGCGCCGCTGCGCTTCTGACGTTCATAGCTCACCAGGACCTCGTCCCTGAGGTCGTTCCATATCTCCTGATAGATCTCTCCAAAGCGCGGCTCGAAGCGGATCTCGGCGACGTTGCGCGGCCGCGGAAGGTCGACCTTGTAGTTGCTCTTGACCGTGCCCGGGCCGGCGGTGATGACGAAGACCCGGTCGCTGAGCGAGATCGCCTCCTCGAGGTCGTGCGTCACGAACACAACCGACGCCGAGCTGGCCGCCCAGAGGCCGAGCAGCTCGTT
>JBGPYE010000117.1:0-5918 GCA_041493095.1 Candidatus Dormibacteraceae bacterium | reverse complement strand
GCGCCACGAAATCTAGATCAGGAGGTGGCGTTCGAATGACTGAGCTTGCTGTGACAGTGTCCCGGCCGTCGGCCGCCTCCGGAGCGCGCTTCTAAAGAAGCAGTCCTCCGCCGGGCGGACCGATACCGCCCACTCGGCTTGTTGAATGTCCTCTCGCAGGCGAGGGGATGTCCTCGGAGGATTTCGCGTTGTCCATTTACTTCAGTCCGCAGCTGGCTTTGCTGGGCTGGGACTCCTATTTCGACGAAAAGTTCAAACCGTTGGCGCTGGACGGCGGCGTGCCCGCGCGGGTTATCGCCGACTACGGCGCGGAATACCTGGTGCACGACGGCGCGGCTGCCGGCCGTGCGTCCGTGGGAAAGCACGTTCGCAACGACGGGTCGATCCTGCCGGCGGTTGGTGACTGGGTCGCTGTTGTCAAGCGGGAGCCGGTTGACGTGATCCACGGCGTCGTCGACCGGCGCACTGCTTTCTCGCGTCATGCCGCCGGGATTGAGACGCGTGAACAGGTGCTGGCCGCGAACATCGATGTCGCGTTTGTAGTGGCGGCCGCGACTGATGTCAATGCCCGCCGGATCGAGAGGTATCTCACCATCGCGTGGCAGAGCGGAGCGGTGCCGGTTGTGCTGCTGACCAAGGCGGATATAGCGGAGTCCTTGGAGGACATGCGCGCCGAGCTCGAGGCGGTGGCGATGGGGACGCCGGTGGTGGTGACGAGCGCTGTCACAGGTGACGGGGTTGACGAGATCCTGCGCGAGCTCCAGCCGGCGCGTACCGGCGTCTTGCTCGGACCGTCGGGGGCCGGCAAGTCGACGTTGATCAACCGGATCGTGGGCACGGACCTCATGCGCACGCGGGCAATCCACACGTCTGGTGAGGGGCGGCACATGACCAGCCACCGCCAGCTGGTGCAGCTGCCGCAGGGCGGGATGATCATCGATACACCGGGGCTGCGTGAGGCGCAGCTGTGGGAAGGAGAGGGCGGGCTTGGTGGGGTGTTCGATGACATCGAGGAGATCGCGCTTCACTGTCGTTTCAGCGATTGCGCGCATGTCACGGAGCCGGGATGCGCAATCAAGCAGGCGCTGGCTGATGGCACTCTCGAGGCGGCGCGGTTTCAGAGTTATCGGAAGCTGCAGAGGGAATTGCGGGCGGTGGCGGCAAAGACGGATGCGCGGATCCGAAACGAAGAGCGGAAGAAGTGGAAGCAGATCACAGTGGCCGCCAGGGTCCGGACTCGACCATAAAGAGGGCCCGGCTCTCACCGGGCCCTCGCCAGGGGGAGGAGATTAGTTGGCGGCGGTTGTGCGGCGCAGCCCGTCCCAGAACGGGACATGACCCTGCGAGATCCGATCGATCACCTTGTCGGCCTTGGCCTGGGTGATGATGACCTTGTGGTCGACGAGAGCGGCCAGGCGGGGCCTCACGTTGGCGACGAGCTTCGAAGCGAACTGCTCCTTGGTCATGCCCTTGTCTTTGGCGAGGTCTGAGACCTTCTGGCCTCTCTTCAAGTCCTCGCGCAGCATCTTGGGCCCGATCCCAAGCACGTCGGCCTCGGACTCGAACACCGCCGTGGCGACGGCGCGGCGGTCGGTCCGGTGATCAGCGGCCGGGCTGGGGCTTGGGCTTGCGGCCTGAACCAGGCCTCCGGCGAGGCCCAGGCTGAGCAGGGCGGCGGCACCGGCGGCACCGACGGTCTTGACTGCGACGGCTGCAAACGGGGTCATCGTGCACACCTCTTTTTGATTTAGTCGATCCATCGGCGGATCGAGCATCACGATGAGGCGGCGCTGTCAGAAGTTGATTGCGGCGCCGTCAGTCCTTTGTAATCGCGGGAGTGGCATTACTGGCCGATCGATTCCAGAAATGAGCGGTGGTTGCGCTCCAACTCTGGCATCGAGTCGCCGCCGAATTTCTCGAGAAACGCCTCCGCCAGCGCCAGGGCGACCACCGCCTCTCCGATGACTCCGGCCGCTGGGACCACGCACACATCGCTGCGCTCGTAGTGCGCTTCGACGGGTTCCTTGGTGATCAGGTCAACCGACCACATCGGCTTCTTCATAGTCGAGATCGGCTTGATGGCCACGCGCAGGTCGATGGGCTCGCCGTTGGTCATGCCGCCCGTCAGGCCCCCGGCACGATTGGTCAGGTGCCTGAACCGTCCGCCCGCGTACTCGATCTGGTCGTGGAAGTCAGAGCCATGGCGCCCCGCGCCCTGGAACCCCGCGCCGAACTCCACTCCCTTGATGGCATTGATGGACAGAATCGCCTGCGCGATGCGGCCGTCGAGCTTGCGATCCCACGAGACGTAGCTGCCCAATCCCGGAGGGACGCCGCGTGCGACGACCCGGAACGTGCCGCCCACCGTGTCTCCCAGCTCCGCGACGTTGTCGATCTCGGCGACCATCTGGGCCGAGGCGTCGGAGTCTGGACAGCGCACAGGTGAGGCCTCGATCTGTTCCGTCGTGACCGTCTCCGGATCGCAGCCGTCGTACCCGATATCGACGGTCCCGATCGATTGGGTGAAGCTCAGGATCTCGATGCCGAAATGCGCCAGCAGCTTGCGCGCGATGCCGCCTGCCGCGACGCGCGTCGCGGTCTCGCGGGCGGATGACCGCTCGAGAACATTCCTTATATCTGTGTGGCCGTACTTAAGGGCGCCCGCCAGGTCAGCGTGCCCTGGACGCAGCCGCGTCACCGGCTTCGGTTCATAGCCCTCCTTGGCGGCGGTCATCTGGGAGGTCCAGTTCGCGTGGTCCTTGTTCTCGAGCACGAGAGTGATCGGGCTGCCGATGGTCACACCCCCCCGCACCCCGCTGACGATCTTTGCGACGTCGGTTTCGATCTTCTGCCGGCCTCCACGCCCGTGACCGCCCTGCCGGCGCGCGAGGTCGCGACGCAGGTCTTCCTCGGAGATTTCAAGCCCCGCGGGCACGCCTTCGATTACAACCGTGAGCTGCGGACCATGCGATTCCCCCGCAGTCAGCCATCTCAGCATTGAGGCGATGATAGGGGGAGTGCCAAAAGCGCTGGACGTGGCCCTGATCGACGTCGGCGGCACACTCTGGCCAAATTCGTGGCCATTTCGCGAGACTGACGGGCTCGGTAGGCACCAGAGGGTCGCCGCCGTGATGCCAATGTTGGAGGCGCTCGCGGTCGATGCGCTGGTGGCCGATCTCATCGCAAGCAGCCGGATCGGCGACGAGGCGCGCGCCATCTCGACAGAGACTTCGACGACGATCCCGACCGCGGAAGTCCTGATCGCGGCGTCACTCGAGCGACAGGCCCTGCCCACCGATTCGTCTACGGTCGCCCGCATCAGGCGCGCCATGGCGCTGCCGGTGGCGGACCGCATGAAGCCTCTACCTGGCGCACTCGAACTTCTCGCGGACATCCACGCGATGGGACTGCGAACGGTGATCGCCAGCAACACCTATTGGCGCGACGCCGAAAGCTACTGGGAGGATTTCCGCCTGCTCGGGATGGCAGATCACGTCGATGCGATCGTGACGTCGGTCGACGCGGGGCACCTCAAACCTCACCCCGCGGTCTTTGAGATGGCGATGCGCGTCGCCGATGCGCCGGCCGATCGCTGCGTGGTGATCGGCAACCGCGAAGAGAACGATATCGAGCCTGCGCTTACCCTCGGTATGAAGGCAATCTTGGTTCACCCAGACGATCCGAAGCCTGCCTTCAGCCGCGCGCATGCAGTCGCGGCCGACCTGTGGGAGTGCGCCACGGCTTTGAAAGCTATGCTCCGCGCATGAAGCACGAGATGACCCGCGACGTGCAGCGTGAGGTCGTCGCGCTCGACGTCAACGGTGAGCGCAGGGAGCTGCTTCTACCCGTGCACAAGACCCTGCTCGAGGTGCTGCGTGAGGACATGCAGCTCACTGGAACAAAGCACGGCTGCGAGCTCGGTGAATGCGGCACGTGCACAGTGCTGGTGGACGGCCGGCCGGAGCTGAGCTGTCTTGTGCTTCCGATCCAGGTCGAGGGCAAGGCGATCACAACCATCGAGGGGCTGGCCACCGGGGCGGTACTCCATCCGCTGCAGCAGGCGTTCGCCGAGCTCGGGGCGGCCCAATGCGGCTACTGCACCCCGGGCATCCTCCTCTCCGCCAAATCACTTCTCGAGACAAACGCAACGCCGTCGCGCGACGAGATCCGCGAAGCGCTTGCGGGCAACCTTTGCCGCTGCACCGGCTACGCGAAGATTCTCGAAGCGATCGAACTTGCTGCGAGTCGCATGGCGTGAGCGAGCGTCGCCTCCGGCGCGCTGCGCGCGCCACCTCCCCGGCGAGCGGGGAGGAGCGCAAGTTCTCGGTCATCGGCAAACGGTTTGCGCGGGTCGATGCGGTGGCGAAGGTGACCGGCCGCGCCGTCTACGCCGACGACATGCTCCTCCCCCGCACCCTCCACTGCCGCATCCTTCGCAGCCCCCACCCCCACGCACGCATCGTTTCGATCGACGCGTCGGCCGCGCGTCGCATGGCGGGCGTGAAGGCGGTAATCACCGGCGCTGATCTTCCGATCAAGTTCGGCATCCTGCCGGTGACTCAAGACGAGCGTGCGCTGGAGCACGAGAAGGTGCGTTACGTCGGCGACCCGATCGCGGCCGTGGCGGCAACCGACGAGGAGATCGCCGCGGCGGCGTGCGATGCGATCGCCGTCGAGTACGAGGTGCTGGATCCCGTGATGTCGATCGAAGACGCGTTGGTGGCGCCGAAGGACGAACGGATACAGGACTACGGCGGGCCCAACAACATCCACAAGCTTGTCGCCCTCGAGTTCGGCGACGTCGAGGGTGGTTTCGCGCGCGCCGATCACGTCCGCGAGGACGTCTTCTTCTTCCAGGGCAACACCCACCTTCCGATGGAGCAGCACAGCGCGATCGCCACCTATGTCGACGGAAAGGTGACGCTGTGGTCCTCCACGCAGGTCGTGCACTACGTGCATCGCGCACTGGCCAAGGTGCTCGAGATGCCGATGAACCGCATCCGCGTCATCGGTGCGGCGCATGGTGGCGGGTTCGGCGGCAAGACCGATCCGTTCGCGCATGAGATCATCGTTAGCAAGCTGGCGATGATGACCGGGCGCCCGGTCAAATGCACGCTCACACGCGAAGAGGTCTTCTACGCCCACAGAGGCCGACACCCAGTACTGATGTGGGTGCGAACTGGCGTGACGCGCGACGGCCGCATCACCGCGATGCATTTCCGCAGTGCGCTCGATGGCGGAGCGTACGGGTCTTACGGTGTCGCCTCGACCTTCTATACGGGGGCGTTGCAGACGGTCACCTACGACATCCCCGCGTACCGGTTCGAGGGATGCCGCGTGTTCACCAACAAGCCACCCTGCGGGCCCAAGCGCGGCCACGGCACGCCCCAGCCTCGCTTTGCGTTGGAGCTTCATCTCGAAAAGATCGCGCACGAGCTGGGTCTCGACCCCGTCGACCTGAAGCAGGGCAACTTCGTCAAGCCGATGACACGGACGGTGAACTGGCTTCGAGTCACGTCGTGCGGCCTTGACGAGTGCACCGAGCGCGTGATGACCGCCTCCGGGTACAGAAAGCGCGAGAGGCGGCCCGGCCACGGCATGGGATTCGCGATCTCAAGCTACCTCTCCGGCGCGGGCACCGCCATCTACTGGAACGACATGCCCCACTCCGAGGTGCAGATCAAGGTCGACCGCGGTGGCGTGACGGCCTATTGCGGCGCGATGGAAATCGGACAGGGCTCGGACTCGGTGCTCGCCGCGATCGTCGCGGAGGAGCTGGGCCTTCAGCCCGCAGATGTGCGCCTCGTCACTGCCGACACCGACACCACGCCCATCGACCTCGGCTCCTACTCGTCACGTGTCACGTTCATGGCGGGCAACGCGGCGATCCAGGCGGCGCGAAAGATGCGGGCGATGCT